>VBAI01000110.1 GCA_005882295.1 Candidatus Segetimicrobium genomatis
AGCGTGATCGTCCCCTGCACGGAGGAATCGGTAACCAGGTTGAATCCGCACAACTTCGAGAGGGCGCTGAGTACATCAGCCATGGACACGCCGCGAAATTCCAGCAGTCTGATCAGTCCGGGCCCGGCCGGCGCACCGGGCACAATCGGTTGCTGCGCCGTCTTGATCAGCCCCGTCCCCGCAGGCGCCGAGACGGCAGGCACCATCGCACCGGCTGGGCTGGGGATCGGCGTGCTCACCGCAGCCGTGACCTCGGCCGTGCCGGGCGGCTGCAGCGGCACGCTCACCGCCAGCATGTTCGGCGCAGAGCGTTGCACATCGACGTGCACGGCACGAACAAGATCCACCACCACTCGTGCGATCGGGGGGCTGTCCTGGAACTGACCCACCCGCACGCGCAGGACGTTGCCCTTCTTCACATCTGTGGCCACGCGCACGCGATCATCGGCCACGGCATTGAGAATATCAATGGCCACGCGGGGCGGCAGCGGGGTCTCGATCTCCGTGATGTTGAACAGGATCTGCCCGGTGGTCACAATGCCGACGACCAGGCGTGTCCCGTACTCTCGCACGGTGACCTGTGTAACTCGCATCGGGCCGGCCTGCACGGGCGCCGTCACGACTGACGGAACGACCAGCAACGCCACCAGGAGTGGGATCAGGACGATGTGTAGGCGAAGAGTTCGAGCGCGCATAACGTCTCAGTCACCTCCCATGGCGACGTCAAACCGCTTCCCGGCCTGCAGGAACGTCACCGTGCGCCGGGTGGCGTCGATGCGTAAGACACGCAGATCACCGATCTGATCTCCTGGGGCGATAATTTCCGTCCGGCCTCCAATGACGATCACCGCGACCGACTTGCCGTCGCCCACAATCCCGGTGACGGCCAGCGGTCCGCCCGGAACCCCCGGCACCTGTCCTGGCAGGGGCGGCGGAGGAAGCTGGCCCGGCACGGGAAACGGCGGCGGTGGCAGCGCGCCCGGCGGCGGTGCCTGGCCCGGAACAGGCGTCGTTACAAGAGGAATGAACGGATCTGGCCGACCGGTCGGCCCCTGCGGCACCACCGACGTCTTCGGCAGCGTTGGCGTCGCGGGAGCTCCCGGAGCCGGGGCCGGCGCTGGAGCCGGTGCCTGGGCAGGCGCCTGGCCTGGCGCCGTGGCCCTGGGCGCTGCCGCCGGCGGAGGTGAAGGTGGACGCGTCGCCGCCGGCGGGGCACCACGGCCGCCGAACAGCCGGCCGGCCACGAGATACGCGGCGACGACTACGACGAGGATCATCAGACCGTAGCGCGCAAGCGGATTTTTTTGGAGAAGCTCGCGGACCTTGGCAATGACCGCGCTGACCCTGGCCATCTACCGAGCCCCCCTGGGAAGCACGTACGTTTCGATATCGGCGTTGACGGACAATTCCGGAATCTTCTTCGGGCCGAACGCCAGGTTCCGGATGGCGATCATGCGCGGAAACGCGTTCAACTCGGTGGCCAGCTTCACGATCTGCTCATACGTTCCGACCACTGTCAGCGTAATGGGAAACCGCTGGTAGGCCGGGACCGCGGCGGCGCCAGGTGCGGGGGGAGCTCCACCCCCCGGAGCGGACACGGCGCCCGGTGGCGGAACGGCAGCGCCTGGCGGCGGAACAGGTTGTGACGATTGCACCTGGCTGGGCCGGATGCTGTCCAGGCTCACACCCAACGACCTGGTCAAGCGCTCGAGCTGCACCAGCAGCGACGGCACTTCCTTTTCGGCTGGAAGCTTCGCTTCCACCTCCGCAATGAACGCCTGCAGCCGCGCATACTCCTCGCGGAGCCGGGTGAGCTGACGGGCCGTGGCTTCCATTCGTTCCAGTTGGGTGCGGCGCTCCTCGAGCTGCGCCCGCAGGGCCTGATATTCCGCCTGCTTGGGTGAGTAGATGAAGTAGTAGAAGATCAGCAGGATCCCCAGGGGGCCGAGGACCATGAGGATGAGGCGCTCTCGCCGACTCATGGGATACCGGCCTGCTTCTGCTGCGGGGTCAGGTGCGCGGTCACCGAGAAGTTGATGACGTCCCGGTTGCCCTGGATCTGTTTCTGGCCGATGCTCAGGTCAGAATCCTGGAACAGCGGTGAGGCGTCGAGGTTCACCATAAAGCGGGCCACGGCCTCATAGCTCATCCCAAATCCGTTGAACGTCAGGTTGCCATCGCCTTTCGCTTCGATGCGAATCAGCCACACATCCGCCGGGATGATCTTCCGTAGCTCATTGAGCACATTGTCCCAGGGGATGCGCAGGCCCTCCAGCTGCCGCAGCAGCTGTTCCTTCCGACGAGCCTCGGCAATCTGCCGCTGCAGGGCTTCCACCTCAGCAACCTTGGGTTTGAGTTCCTCGATGCGGGCGTTGACGTCATCGATCTCCCCGCGCACGCGAGCGTTGCGCAGGTTCAGCGCCAGCGTCGCCAACACCAGAGCCGCCGCCACCACCACAAAGGCCAGCCCCACCAGCAGCCGCGGCGCCACCGCGGGCCGGCGGACTCGCTCCCGGGGAAGGAGGTTAATCCGGATCATCGCTCGACGGTTCCCCGCAGGGCCAAGCCCACGGCCGTGGCCATCGCCGGCGCGACCTGCTTGCGCTGCTCGGAGGGCAACACGCGATCAGAGACCTCACATTGCACGAACGGGTCGCCCACGACGGTCTCCACCCCGAGTTCCAGCGACAGGAAGCGATCCAGATTTGCCAGGCGCGCAGTGCCACCGCTCAGCACGACCCGCCCGACGCGGCTCTCTCGCCAGCGGGTCTGGAAGTAGTCCATGGACCGACGCACCTCGGTGGCCAGATCTCCCAGGATCGGCAGCATCGCATCGTGCAGCGCGGAGACCGTCCGGTCTTCAGGCGGGGGTTCACCCTCCAAGAGCACGGTCCCCTTCTCCTCTTTGACCTGTGCTGCCGATGCGAACTCCATATCGAGCCGCGTCGCCACCGCTTTTGTGAGGCTGTCCCCGCCGACGTTGATGTTGCGGGTCAGCCGGAGCTGGTCGCCTTCGGTGATCACGATGTCGGTCGTTTCCCCGCCCAGGTCGACGAACACCGTGGCGCCGCCGTTGGTGGCCGTGCGTCCCTGCGCCACCAAGGCGCGGATGACCGCAAACGATTCGACGTCCAGCACGAACGGTTCCACACCGCCCGACTCCAGCGCCTGCACATGTTTGTCGACGATATCGCGGCGGGCAGCGACAAGCAGCACCACGATCTTGCGTTGGTTGT
This sequence comes from Candidatus Segetimicrobium genomatis, assembly GCA_005882295.1. Taxonomy (GTDB): domain Bacteria; phylum Sysuimicrobiota; class Sysuimicrobiia; order Sysuimicrobiales; family Kaftiobacteriaceae; genus Telluricultor. The sequence continues at coordinate 3,237 of VBAI01000110.1, forward strand.
CTTCGGTGGTTTCCCCGATGACGTCGAAGTCCATGTTGACCTCGCGCACGCCATACGGAATGTACCGTTCGGCCTCGAAGCGGGCGGCCTGCTTCAGTTCATCCTCTGACATCGGCGGCAGCTTGAGTTCGCGTACGATCACGGCCTGGCCGCCGACGGCCGACACGACGCGGCCCGGCTTGATACCCGCCTTGGCGACGACCTGCCGGATGGCCAGCCCGAGGGCTTGCGGTTCGACCACCGCGCCCTCTTTGACAGCTCCGGGCGGCGTCTCGGCAAAGCCGGCGTGGACGACCCGATATTTTCCGCCGGCGGGGGCGATCTCCACAGCCTTAATGGCGTGGCTGCCGATGTCCAGCCCGACGAAGCGTTTCGGCCCAAAGAGTGCCATGAAGCCTCCCTGACGAACCTGCGTTTGGGCTCGCGCGCTAGGCTACTCTTCTACAGCAGCCTATAATTCCTGCAAGCTTCCATGGAAGCGCCTTGAATTATCCTGCCCTAGCTCGGGCCGTATCAGTCCTGCCAGCAGCATGACGAACTAGCGTTCATACCAGGCTTTCCCAAACACCAGCGAGTTCCCCGTTGGCACACCGGCCGCGCCCACGGTGGTGCCGCCGTTCACCGTGATGTTACCAATCAAGCGCAGCGTGTCCTGGGCGACCAACCCGCCATACACGGTCACGTTCCCGGTGCCTGCCTGCAGGGTCCCGTTCACAATGATGGTGCCGTAGTACGTGAAGTTCCCGTTGACGACGAGGTTGCCGTTGACAACGACCGTCCCGTATCCGGTGAGGTTCCCGTTGATCGTCCAGTCCCCGTTGAGCTCAAACGCGACAGAACGGCTGCCCGGCGGGGGGCACGGAGGTTTCGTGGTTGTGTCGCTGCAGTAGCCCAGGTCGGAGGTGGTGGCGCTGCCATCCGGCTTGGTGCACGACGTGGGAAGCGAGTTCAGCACCCCGCTGCCAGTCTTCGAGCAATAGTAGTTGCTGGCGACAGATGACATGTCTGGGAAGGGCGGCACCGCGCCGAACTGCGGATACTGGACGAGGTCGGGTTGCGTGTTGTTTGCGGTGCAGACGCTGCCGTTCGCATCGGCAAACGGACCCGGCAGGTCCGGACTGAGGCACGCCTGAGTTCCCTGCCCATTTCCGCGCTTCACCACGGTCAGCTTGTCCACGTCCATCCGCCAGTAGTTCTGGAACCACTGCTCGAAGACGACGGTCTTGAACCACCGCCGGCCCGGCACGTCGCCGCCGGGCAGCGGGCTGCCGCCCTCATCAGAAAGGTCTGGGTAGTCCATCGCCACCCATTTGTACGGAAGCCCACAGGCGAGAAAGTCGGGGTCGAGTTGGGAGACGGCAGACGTCGGCAGCGGCGTCGTCCACGTACGCACGTTCGTGCAGCTACTCGAACAGAGGTCGATGTCAATCGTAAAGGTTGTGGCCGTGTTGTTGGGGATCACTCCGGCCAGTTGGTAGTTCGCTGAGACCCCGCTCTTGAATGCATAGATCCCGCGGGCCGTCGTGCCCCCCGGTCCGGTGGGGATGTTTGTGAGATCAATGTTCTTGTTCGTCACGCTGATGGGATCGCTTGCCGGCGATGCGTAACTCTCGCCACTCGCCGTCCACCATGTCACCACGATAGTGTACGTGCTGTTGAGAGGACCCGACGCTCCCGCCGCCGCCGTGGGCTTTGTCAGCGGGCCGCTGACCATCGGCGGGGTGTCCGTGTCGTAACCGTACACCTTCATGTTGGAGGGAGCCGCGACCTCATTCTGCAGGATCGCTCCGGCAGGAATGTTGTCCTGGTACCCACCCGTGGCCTGACAGGTGGGGTGGGACGGGTCGGCATTGGCCTGGAACCCCAGGATGTCCCGGCCGAGCGCACTCCCCATCGGGGTGGTTACCCGCGTGCTGGGATACCAGTTCTGCACATCCTGGTTGTTGTCGGTGGACTTGCTGCCGTTGCCGGCGTTGGCCGTGGCAAAGTCGCTTTTTCCATTCCCACAGTTAACACTGGCGCCAACCATCCAAGGGCGCGCACTGTAGCATAGCGGAACAGACCCCGGGGTTGTTTTGCTGATCCGGTAGCCCGTGATCGACAGGGTCTGCGGTGGCGCACATCCGTTGCTCGGGGGGTTCTTGTACCGGAGAAACGTCTGTGCGTATGCATCACCACACGAAATGTCTGCGCTGCCCTGCTCGGTGACGCTGGCCGCAAACGTCACGTTGGGCGGGAAGGCGATGACTTCTTGCAGCACGAGGGCCGTTAGATGGCGCGTCGCTCTGCCGATGCCGGTGGCGACCGCGTCAATCTGCAGGTACGCCGCGTTCACCCCGGGGTACACCTGGGTAATGGTCACATAAACGCCGTTTGAAGTTCCCGCCTGGCATGCCGGGGTCGGACTGAGCGCGCTGCAAAATCCTGTGATATAGGGCCGACCATTCATCACTCGGGCGATGGCCTCTTGAATCCCCGCCTGAGCCAACTCGGTCGCCCGCATGCCATCCTTCTGCAGACCGGCGATCACGACTTCGTTGCCCGTGACGGAGAGCATCGCCGTGATGAGGATGAACATCAACACCACAAACAACAGCACGGTGATCAGTGCGGCGCCCTGGTCGCGGGAACCCCCACGCTCGCTTCGCGAGCTCGGGGCGGAGCGCGGGAACGCGGGAACGCGGAATCGCGACTTCCTGATGGCCTTCCATGTGAATCTCAACATGGTCCTCACCAACAGTTCATGATCAGGTTCCTTGCCCGGCAGGGGCAAGGTCAGTTGCGCGTCAAGGACTGGCCAGGGAGGAGCACTTCCTGCGCAGGAATATCCCGGCCCTGCACCGTCTCACACCCCCGACCTGGGCCAAGCTTACAGTTCGCCTTGAGGGTTACCGTGACGACGCTGCCGGCTTTCGACACATCAAAGCTTTCAATCATTGAGGCGACGGTGTCACCACTGCAGGCCGGCATGGCGAGCGCAGCGTCAGGCGCCGACAGATCGCTGACCACCCGCAGCAGGTCATACGGGCCGCCCGCCGGCCCGGCCGTGCAGTAACTGATCGAGCGCTGCCAGAGTGGCGTGTACGTTCCGTGAGGCGCGATGGGCTCCGGGCTCGCATACGGCGGGCCTGCCGCGATGGGGCCGGGGGCGGCGAAGCACCGTGCATCGTAGCCCAGGCCCGCATTGATGCGCGTATACAAGCAGAAGATCGACGGGTCTTCCGCCAGGCGGGCCGATTTGAAGGCAATCTGGCTGGCGCCGGGGATCGTGTTGTCGACCAGCACCAGATTGATGTTCGTCTCGTGGAGTTCACGAAGGATCCGGTCCGCGGCGACGCGGGCGTTCTGCTGGACATCGGCCGCAATTTCCGTCTTGCGCGCATTGGTCCGGGCACTGCTAAAGACCCCATCGATCATGATGACGAATAGCGCGAAGATCGCGAGCGCCACCAGGAGTTCGATCAGGGTGACGCCGTGCTGAGCATGGAAACCTCGAGCGATGCGCCGCATCATGGGAGATAGCGGTCCACGTCCAGGGTCCGGGTCACCCCACGATACTGCCAGGTGAGTGTGGAATGGGCGCGCACCAGGTACTCCTTGGTGGTATCGACGGTGCAGCCCGACCCCGGGTCCGTGCTGTACTTCACGAATGTGGGCGGACTGACGCTCGTGTTGAAACACGCGTACCACCGCTGGATCGTGACGTCGAGCTTCCACCGGTCCAGCTGATAGGGCTGGGGGCATGCGGCGGTGACGTTGCATGACGGCAGCGGATACGCGCCTAATCCCGCAGACGACAGGTTGGGCGACCCGCATCCCGTGCCATCGCAGTAGACGCCGGGATTGATCGAAGCGTCCCCCTGGCTGGCCGCCTGGCTGGCGGCGTGCTCTTGAAACGCCTGCAGATACACCGAGGCCGCCGTGATGTCGCGGGCGGCGCGCGTGGTGACGAACCCGGTGGTGAACCCCGACAGGAACCCGCCGGACCCTGCCGCGCCCAACACGCCCAGCGCGCCGATGACCACCACGGCGAAGATCGCCAGCGACACAAGGATCTCGATCAGAGTGAACCCGCGCTGATTAGCCATCATGGCCCCACGCTCACCCGACCGGTCGCTGCGGTCACCGCAATATTTGCCATCACACTCGATCGGCTCTGCAGTTGCACCGTTCCGCCAGCATCGGCATAGCCGAGCATCTTGAACGTCACACACTTGTTCGCAACGTTGGCTGGAGGTGAGCATGCGGTGAAAGTCGTCCCCCCTCCATTGATCGCCACGCTGGATGGCCAGTCCGGGTTGCACGTCTTGTGCGAAGGCAGCCCGCAGGGTGGCTGAACACCAAAGGTAATCGGGTCAACAATCGCTCTGCGGCAGAGTGTCGATGTCGAGTCGAGTTGGTACAACCCTGTCGAGTCGATCGGAAGCATCCCTGTCGGACACGTCTCTGTTAGGAGTTTCGTTCGATAGGTGTTGATCCGGCCCGGGTTCGCGAGGGCGAACTCAACCATGTAATCCACTCCGTCCGCAACCGCCGAGGACTGCGCCCGCCGTACCTCAGAGATTACCGTGGTGGCGGCCTTGCGCAGCGAGAAGGCGTCGCTCGCCCGGCGCACCCCCATCACGAGGATGGCCAGCACGACCCCGATCAGGCCGACGACCACCACGAGTTCGATGAGCGTGAAGCCCGCTTGGCCGTCTCTGAAGGATCTCGGTTTTGGGCGCATGGATTCTCCTATGGTCATGCCCTGCCCATACAGCACATAGACGGCGAGCACGCTGCGTGCCGGAGTCCCTAAATCTCCCCTTCTATTATCCTTCCATGAAAGTGACGAAGATAGAGTCAGACTGTGTTCCGCGGGCTTACGGAATTCCGAAATACCAGCGGAGGAGGCTCTGACCCGCGAACATCGCGATCACACCGCCGGCGGCCAGCGAGGGACCAAAGGGGATGGGGTCCTTGCGCGATCGCCGCTTCAACGCGATGAGCAGGACCCCGGCCACTGCCCCGGTGACGAACGCCAGCAACAATGCCACCGCGGTCAGCGGCCACCCGAGGAATGCGCCCATCATCGCCGCCAGTTTGATATCGCCACCCCCCATGCCCCCGCCGCTGACCACCGCGATCATCAGGAACAACGCTCCGGCCCCCGCCGCCACCAGCGCCGAAGGCACAAGCCGTCCCTGTGGAATGGCGAACAGCAGCCCGGCGACCAGTCCAGGGTAGGTAATGGCGTTAGGCACAATCTGGTGGTCGAGATCGATGAAGAACACCACGACCAGCATGAGCGCGAAGAGGGCCGTCGCCGCCAACGGGACCCATGCTCCCGTCGGGGCAAACCGAATCCACAGGCCGGCGAGGAGTCCTCCGCTCGCGGCCTCCACCAGCGGATACCGCCAGCTGATCGGCGCGCGGCACGCGCGGCACCGCCCGCGCAGGATCAGAAAGCTCACCAGGGGGATGTTGTCGCGAGGGCGGATGAGGGTGTGACAGTGCGGGCAGCGCGATCCAGGCCTGACGATGGAGAGCCCCCGGGGAAGGCGGTAGATGACCACATTCAGGAAACTGCCAAGAATCGTCCCCAAGATAAACACCATGACGGCAGACGCGGCGAGACTCATGTCGATCGCCTCGATTCGATGCGCGAACGACGCACAACATCGCGGAGCTCACGCAAGGCCTGACGGGAGGCGGCGTCTGTCCCCGCGTCGGTGGGACGATGCCCGTACCGGAACGACTCGAACAGACGCGTGATGCGAGCGGCGACCGGCCGCACGGGCACCGGCAGGGACGCCGCAAACTCGCTGGGGGTCATCGCCGCATGTCGCCTGAACCCCCGGCGGGCCAGCGTATGCAGCATGTCGGCATACCCGCGCTCCACGATTCCGCGCGACCCGTGAAGGCGACGGCGCAGGCGAAGACCTCCCAGCACCCCGACCACCAGCGTCGCACTCACGAGCACTCCCGCGGCGCCCGCTCCCCCACCCATCCGGCCGAGGGGCAGCTGCTGCACCACCCGCACGAACATCCCAAGCACCCAGGAGGCGGCGTCTGCAGCCAGCCACTGCCCCACCGGCCTCCCCACCGTGTCACTGGAAGGAACAAAACCCGGTGTCGCCTCCATCTCGATCCATCCAGCCCCAGGTTGGAACATCTCGACCCAGGCGTGGGCGTCGGAGTTGCGGACATCATAGTAGCCCGTGAACACATTGTACGATCCGGTGGTGTACCCGGTGACCAGCCTCGCAGGAATGCCGGCGGCGCGCAGCAGCACAGCCAGCGCGCTGGCGAACAGCTCACACGATCCCTGATGAGTGACAAACAGAAACTCATCCACGGCATCGGCACGATCTGGCAGGAGCGGCGCCTGCAGCGTATACGTGAAGCCGTGCTGCAAGTAGCGGCGGATCGCCTCCGCCTGCTGGTAGGGACTCTCCACCCCGGCTGTGAGGTCGGTCGCCAGGTGCCGGACGCGCGGTGAGATTGCCGGCAGCTGCAGGTACCGTGCGCGAATGTGCGGCGGGATGTCCCCGTGCCCGCGCGCCAGAAGCGCCGCCGTAGGGACCGGAACCCGGCTGACCACGCTGTAGACCATTCCCGGCTCCAGGCGGAGCGGGCTCCGCATCCCGGCGTAACGATCCACGCCAATCG
>VBAI01000111.1 GCA_005882295.1 Candidatus Segetimicrobium genomatis
TGATGGGCGCGCGCATCAAGGGCGCCGGCACGAACAACATCACGATCGAGGGGGTCAGCGACCTGCACGGCGCGTCCTATGCGATTATTCCCGATCGCCTGGAGGCCGGCACGTACCTGCTGGCGGCCGCGGCGACCGGAGGCGACGTGCTGGTTGAACAGATGATCCCCGAGCACATCAGCGCGCTGCTGACCAAGCTGGAGGAAGCGAGCGCGGTGGTGGAGCGGGGTACCGACGGAGTGCGGGTGCGCGCCGGCGGTATCCATCATGGGGTGCACGTGGACACCGCTCCCTATCCGGGTTTTGCCACTGACCTCCACCCGCCGTTCGCCGCCTTGATGTGCCGGGCGGACGGGCAATCGCGGATTCGCGAGACGGTCTTTGAATCGCGATTCGGCTACGTCGACGAATTGCGCCGCATGGGCGCAGATGTCCATGTCGAAGGGGACTCCGCCATCGTGAATGGGGTTCCGTACATCACGGGCGCGCCGGTGGAGGCGGTAGACATCCGGGCGGGCGCCGCCATTATCATCGCGGCGCTGTCGGCGCGCGGGGTCAGCGAAATCGGCGGCGTGGACAACATCGACCGGGGCTATGAGCTGTTGGACCGGAAGCTCTCCGCACTGGGAGCCGATGTCCAGCGCGTGGAAGTCCGCGGCGGCGAATCGGTGGTTCAGCCTGTAGCCTGAACCACTGCCGATCCTCCTCACGCGAGCCCCCGGGATGGAACCTTCCATCAAATGGTAAATGCTATGATCGGCAGGGGCGAGTAGCTCAACGGGAGAGCACCCGGTTTACACCCGGGAGGCCGCAGGTTCAACCCCTGCCTCGCCCACCAGGGGCGCGAGCGTCTCTATCGTGAGATGCTCGCGCCCCTGGTGGGTTTAGTAGGTGGAACCTGCGGCCTGAGGGGGGAGCGGGGGAGGTACTCCCCCAGGTGGTAAAGGGGGCAGCGAGCGGAGCGAGTGATCAGGGGGACCTAGTCCCCCTGAGGAGGGCGTCGCGAACCGGATTTCCAGAATAACCTCGCGCGTCGACGGTGCCCAGAGTTGCGACGCCCGACGGTCGGGGGTTCAACCCCTGCCTCGCCCACCAGGGTGGTAGGAGAGGCCCGGAGGGGCCTCAAATCCTCCTCCCCTCTCCCTAAGGGGAGGGATCAGGAGTGAGGGGATTGTCAGTGAGTTCACCTCAGCCCAAGACCCTGAAGGAAGTCCCCACGCATTACGGAATTACCATGGATACAGTTTCATCGTCCCTGCGTCCCAGCTCCTAAGAACCCGTTCTCTCGCGTTTGATAGATTCCCGATCAACCTGGGGGGAAAGCATGCGAAGATCGAGCAGGACCGTGGTGCTGTGTCTGGCAATGGCTGTCGTCCTCACCGCCCCAATTATCGGGCCGGCACGAGCCGGGACGATGCAGACCTACATCGTGCTCTATAACGCTCAAGCCGTCCCGGCCGACGCCGCCCGCACAATCACTAATGCAGGCGGCGTTTTCGTCTACGCGTACGACGCCATCGGCGTTGTCATCGCCCGATCGGACTCGCCACTGTTCCGGGACACGCTCCTTGCGGACAGCCGCATTGAGAATGTATCGTCGACGGCCGGCTTTGCTACCAGGCTGAGAGATGTTGTGACAACGGATGCAAGTGCGCCGAGTCAGATCGTGCCCGGTCCTCCGGTAACCGACAACGATAGTCTGTCTCCGCTGCAATGGGACATGGTTCAGATCCACACTCCAGAAGCGCATGCCATCACGGGGGGCAGCCGGGACGTGCTCGTCGGTGACATCGACACCGGGCTCGATTACACACACCCGGATCTGGCGCCGAATGTGGATAGTGCTAACAGCGTGAACTGCCTCACCGGCGCGCCGGTGTCCGGCGCGGTTGCTGCAAATGACGACAACGGCCACGGCACACACACGGCCGGCACGATCGCGGCTGCTGCGAACGGGATCGGTATCGTCGGTGTAGCGCCGAACGTGAGGATTGCCGGCATAAAGGCCGGCAACGCAGCTGGCTTCTTCTTCCCAGAGGCGGTGGTCTGCGCGTTCGTGTGGGCCGGCACGCACGGCTTCAACGTGACGAACAACAGCTACTTTGCCGATCCATTCTATCTCAACTGCCACAATGATCCAGTGCAGAGAGCCATCTGGAAGGCCGAGCAGCGGGCCATTCGCTTCGCAATGAGCCAGGGAGTCACGGTGGTCGCCGCCGTAGGGAATTTCGCAGACGACTTGGCGCACCCAACCATGGATCTCCAAAGCCCCGATGACACGACGCCCGTCGCGCGTGCCGTCCACAACGACTGTGTGGACATCCCGGCCGAAATCGCAGGCGTCCTCGGTGTTTCGGCAGTCGGCAACCTCGGTCGGAAATCGTTCTACTCGAGTTACGGCCTAGGCGTCGTAGAGGTCGCAGCTCCGGGCGGGGATTCGATTCTGCAGCAAACTCCCGCTGCCCCGAACGGGCGCGTTCTCTCCACCTGGCCGAGCACGCTGCTCACGGTCACGTGTCTCCCGGCGCGCAGACTCGTCGACGCTTCGGGAGCGACTTACTGTTATCAGCAGGGGACGTCGATGGCGTCGCCGCATGCCGCCGGCGTGGCAGCACTCGTGGCGAGTCAGGGCCGCGTGAAGCCTGGTCAGATAGCAGCCACCGTTCAACTAACCGCCGACCCAGTATCTTGCCCAATCCCTACCACCGTGTCCCTCTACGCATTCTTCCCTTCACAGAACAATGGAGCACCCCAGGCGTGTCAGGGTAGCTCCGGTTCCAACTCGTGGTACGGGAAGGGACAGGTGAATGCGTTGAGCGCTGTTACCGGTCCGTAACTCTCGACTCAAAACGTTCGTCGTCGGCCCGGGCGAGCGGCCGGTCGAGGCCGCCCGATCCCGGGCCTATCTGCGTGGAGACCGCTGTGCAGGAGCAAGGCAGCGCCCATTGAAGCGCAAATCAATTCCTCTATGTGGCGCTACCTCGTTCGGCGACTGATCGCGGCCGTGGTCGTGGTCGTCGGCGTGTCGTTTGTTGTCTTTCTTGTGCTCCATCTAACGCCCGGCGACCCAGCGCAGGTTCTGCTTGGACCCAGGGCGACCCCGGACGATCTGGCGCGCCTGCGGCAGGAACTCGGCCTGGATCGTCCCGTGCTCATTCAATATCTCCGCTGGGCATCCCATGTTCTGCGCGGTGATTTCGGACGCTCCATCATGCAGCACCGGGCGGTCTTGCCCGAGCTGGTCCGGCGGTTCTCGGCCACGCTCATCCTCACCGCCGGCGGGGTGCTGCTGGCCTTTCCGCTGGGCACGCTGGTGGGGATCGTGGCCGCGGCGCGGCAAGGCACGCCGGTGGACCGGCTGATGACAGCGGCGGCGATGCTTGGAGTCAGCATGCCGGCCTTCTGGGTGGGCCTGCTGTTGATTATCACCTTCTCCGTGCATTTGGGCTGGCTGCCCGGCGCGGGCATGTACTCACCCACCGGGAGCGGAGGCCTGACGGACCTCCTGGTGCACCTCGTACTGCCGGCGATCACGCTGGCGCTGGTACCGCTGAGCATCATTGCCCGGCTGACCCGGTCCAGCATGCTCGATGTCATCGGTGAAGATTACATTCGCACCGCCCGGGCGAAGGGGCTGTCTGACCGGACGGTGATCGGCAGGCATGCGTTCCGGAACATCCTGGTGGCGATGGCCACGGTCTTCGGGCTGCAGGCAGGGTTCCTGCTGGCGGGCGCCGTCTACGTGGAGACGGTTTTTAGCTGGCCCGGCATCGGCTTCATGATGGTCAACGCCATCCTGACGCGTGACTTCCCGCTGGTGCAGGGTGGTGTGCTGTTGGTCGCCACCACCTACGTGCTCATCAACCTCGGCACGGATCTCCTCTACGCCTACGTCGATCCGAGGATCCGCTATGGCTAGCAGCAGCGGCGAGGCGGTGGCGCAGGTCGTCGGCGAGTCACGGCCCCGGCCGCAGACTCGCCTGCATCCGCCGAGTGGCTGGCGGCGCTTTCTCGCCAACCGGTGGGCGATTGCGGGCGCGATCGTCGTGCTGGTGATCGTGATCGTCGCGGTGCTCGCGCCTCTATTGCCCCTGCGCGACCCCAACGGGACTCAGCCTGCCAGGCGATTGTCCCCCCCGTTGTCCCCCGGGTACGTGTTGGGCGCCGACCATCTGGGTCGAGACCTGTTGAGCCGGGTGGCCTGGGGTGCCAGGATCTCGCTGACGGTGGGCGTGCTCTCCACCGGGCTGGCCATGTCCGTCGGGACGACCGTGGGCCTGGCGGCAGGGTACTACGGCGGGCGCGCCGATCTCATCATGATGCGCGCGATCGACATCCTGATGGCATTCCCCTACATCTTACTGGCCATCGCTCTTGTCGCCGCGCTGGGCCCGGGACTAGTCAACGCGATGATTGCCGTGGCCGTGGTGAACATCTCATTCTATGCGCGCGGTGTCCGTAGCGCGGTGCTCCTGTTGCGGGAGCAGGAGTTCATCGTCGCCGCGCGGGCGGCGGGGGCGACCGAGGGACGCATCGTGCGCCGGCACGTGCTGCCGAACATCCTGGCGCCGATTCTGGTCTTCGTCTCGATGAACATCGGCTGGATGATCACCGAGACGGCCGGGCTGAGCTTCATCGGGCTGGGCGCTCAACCCCCGGCCGCGGACTGGGGCACCATGCTGGCCGATGGGCGGCAGTTCATCACGGTGGCCTCCCACGTTGCGGCCATCCCCGGTCTCGCGCTATTCGTCCTCGTGCTCGGACTGAACCTAGCAGGGGATGGGCTCCGTGAGGCGTTTGATCCCAGACTGCGGTGAACCACGCATCACACACTGAGGAGGTGGTGGTACGAGATGAAGCGCACGGCGCGGTGGCAGGTGCTGGTGGCAGTCGGGCTCGTCGTCGGCTGGTTGCTGGTGGGGGCGGGGACGCCCCAGGCGGGGCCCGCCGCCAAGACGCTGGTGGTAGGGTTGGTGGCCGAGCCCACGTCGATGGATCCCGGACAGCTGACCGACGTCAACTCGATGCGGGTGCTGTCCAGCGTCTATGACACGCTGGTCCGGTTCAAAGAAGAGTCCTTCACGCTGGAACCGGGTCTGGCGACCTCCTGGACGATCTCCGAAGACGGGCTGCAGTACACGTTCACGCTCAGGCAGGGAGTGAAGTTTCACGACGGCTCGCCCTTCAACGCCGAAGCCGTGAAGTTCACGTACGATCGGTTGCTGGACCCCAAGCACCCGTATGCCAACACCGGCCCGTTCCCGTTCGCCGGCTTCTACTACGGCGCCGTCAAGCAGGTCACGGCGCTCGACGCCTCCACCGTGCGGTTCACGCTCAAGCAACCGTTTTCGCCGCTGCTGAACAACCTCACCCTGAACACCGGACGCATTGTGAGCCCGGCGGGGGTGAAGAAGTGGGGGAAGGAGTTTGCGAGTCATCCCACCGGCACCGGTCCGTTCAAGTTTGTAAGCTGGGAGAAGAACGTGCGCATCGTGCTGGACGCCAATCCCGGCTACTGGGACGGTCGGCCCAGGCTCGACCGGCTGATCTTCCGGCCGCTGCCCGAGGAGCAGACCCGGGTCACCGAGCTCCTGTCCGGGGGCGTGGACTTCATTGTGGATGTCCCCCCGGACAATATTGATCAGGTGCGCAAGGATGCCCGGTTTGTCTTCTATCAGCAACCGGGCCCCCACGTCTGGTGGGTCACCCTTAACGTGAACAAGAAGCCGTTCAGCGACGTGCGGGTGCGCCAGGCGGCCAACTACGCCGTGAACAAAGAGGCCATCGTCAACGACATTCTCAAGGGCACGGCCACGGTTTCCTCGGGTCCGGTTCCGCCGGCGATTACGTGGGCCTACACCGACCAGGTCGCCAGATACCCCTATGATCCGGCGAAAGCGAAGCAGCTGCTGGCGGAGGCAGGCTACCCCAGCGGGTTCCCCGCCATCTTCTGGATCCCAGAGTCCGGTTCGGGGATGCAGTCGCCCAAGACCATGGCCCAGGCGATTCAGGCCGACCTGGCTGTGGTGGGTATCAAAGTCCAGATTCAGACGTTCGAGTGGGGCGCCTATCTCAACCAGTACGGCAAGGGGTTTGGGACGGCCGCCGACATGGGGGCGCTCTCATTCATGCTCGACCCGGGCGATCCCGCCCCCATGCTGAGCCTCATCCTCGATGGCCACGCGCTGCCGCCCAACGGCTTCAACGGCGGGTACTACAAGAATGCTGAAGTGGACTCGCTCCTCGATGCGGCCACGCGCACAGTTGACCTGAAGCGGCGCGGAGAGTTGTATCGCAAGATGCAGCAGATCGTCGCCACTGACGCACCCTGGATCTTTATCGACCACGCGCTGCAGAATGCCGCCGGTCTGAAGAAGGTGACCAACTTCAAACTACACCCCTCCTTCTATATGTTCTTCAACAAGATCGGCGTCAACCAGTAAGCGTTCGCCAGGGGACCCCGGTCATTCCGGGGTCCCCGGCAATGGGAGGTGGCGCATGGGGCGGGAAGTCGAGTTGCCGTCCGGCCGGGTGCACTACCGATGGGACAACACGCTTCCCCCGGTCGCCGAAGTCGAATCCGGAGATACCATTGTCGCTGACCTACAGGAGGTGAGCGGAGGGCAGATCACGCGGTCCTCGACCGTTGCCGACCTGACCCGCATGGATGCCGACCGCGTCTATCCTCTTGCCGGTCCGGTCCTCGTCAAGGGCGCGCGGCGCGGGGACGTCCTGGCGGTTGAGATTTTGGACCTGCAGCCCGGGGACTGGGGATGGACCTCGATTATCCCCGGGCTGGGGTTGCTGCAGGAAGATTTCCCCGATCCCTACCTCAAGATCTGGGACCTCAGTGCCCGGACGCACGCGTCGCTCCGCCGCGACATCCGGATTCCGCTGGCCCCGTTTCTGGGGACGATGGGCGTGGCCCCCGAGGACCGCGGATCCTTTCCCGTCATGCCTCCAGGCAAGTTTGGCGGCAACATGGATATCCGCCACCTGAATGTCGGCGCCACGCTGCTCCTGCCGGTCTGGGTGGAGGGCGCGCTGTTCTCCTGCGGGGATGCGCATGCGGTCCAGGGCGACGGCGAGGTGTGCATCTCGGCCATCGAGACGCCCATGCGGGCCAGGTTGCGGCTCAGCGTGCGCAAGGACATGGCGCTGCCGTCTCCGCAGTTCACCACGCCCGGGCCCCTAACGTCGAAGGTGGATGGCCGCGGCTACTATGCCACGACCGGGATCGGGCCGGATCTGATGCAGGGCGCCAAAGCGGCGGTGCGGGCGCTGGTGGACCATCTGGTGGGAGCCTATCGCCTGTCCCGCCAGGACGCCTACGTCCTTTGCAGTGTTGCCGCAGATCTCAAGATCTCGGAGATCGTCGACCAGCCAAACTGGGTCGTGTCTGCCTACCTGCCGATGGCGATCTTCACCTGAGCGTGTATAGACTAAGGTCTATTAGACTCCCGGGCGGCTGCAGAAAGACTACCCAAAGGGAAGGTTTTCAGGTACAACGAATGTAGATTCGCACCCGGCCGCTTCCCCTTCCAATCCGTCCGGACCGGTCCAAGCGATCCCAGGTGAGGTGAGGCGTGAAAAAGATGAAGCCACAGGACGTCGACGTGCTGCTGCGGATTATGCAGATCGCCGACGCCCCTCAGAACCTTGATGCGATGCAATATGTCATCTTCCAGTTCGACTTCAAGGACTACGAGCAGTTCATCCTGGAGTGCCCGCCCGGCAGTATTCGATTCAACAACTTTCTGCGGGTGGCGGTCTTCTGCGACAACCTGGGCGTCCTGGTCGACGGCGGGGGAGTTGATCCGGAAACCGTCTTCGAGCTGTATCCCATCCCCTGGACCAAGATGGAGCCTATCGTCATGGGGATGCGGCGGGAGCTGGCCTGGCCTGATCTGTTCGACTACTTCGAGAAGCTGGGCAAGCAATACCAGAAGTGGTGGGAACCGAAGGCCAAGAAGATCAAGCTGCCTGAAGCACCGAAGGCCGAGGCTCGACCTGCGATGCGGCCGGCGGCGCGCCCGACGCTGGTGCAGGCGACGCGACTGGCCCGGCCCGGTATGCCTGTTGCCGCTCGGCCTGGTGCCGGCGTGGTAAAGCCTGCAGCGAAGCCCGCGCCCAAACCGGCGGTGAAGCGATCGAAGCCGAAGAAGGCGGCAAAGAAGAGACGCTAGGACGCAGTCGAAACGCGCGGCACGACGTGGACCCCTCTGAAGATAGACGGAGGGGTCCATCTCTTTACCCGGCAAGGATTCATTAACTGCAAACCCGAACCGTGGTGCAGATGACGCGCATCCGCACGTTGTATGAACTCCAACTCATCGACACGCAAATCGCCCGGCTGGAGGCGGCGCTCGCGGCGCTGGATGATGGCACGACCCTGCGCGGGCGGGTCCAGCAGGCGCATGCGGTCGAGGAGACCGCCCGCAGCGATCTGCAGGCTGGGCAGGCGCGGCTTCGCGATCTCGAACTTGAGCTGCAATCCACCGTCGGCAAGGCGACCAAGGTCGAAGGGGATCTGTACAGTGGCCGGATCTCCAATCCCAAAGAGCTGCGGGCCATGCAGGAGGACGTGGAGGCTCTCGGCCGCCAGCGACAGCGGATTGAGGAAGAGATGCTCACATTGATGGAAGAGGTGGAGCGCCAGTTGGAGCAGATCCGCAGGCTGGAGGCCGAGCGCCAGGCGAGAGATCGCGAACTGGATGAGCACCTGGAAGACTACACGACGCGGCAGCGCGCCCTGACGGCGGAACTGGAGGCAGCGCGCCGGCACCGGGAGGCACTGGCAGCGGAAGCGGATCCCGGTTTCCTGCGCCGGTACGAGCGGTTGCGCAGCCGGAAGGACGGGGTGGCGGTGACGGCCGTGAACGGCTCAGTATGCAATGCCTGCCACATGACGGTCCCGGAGGCGGTCCTCAACGCGGCGCGGGAAAGCGATGACGTGCACACCTGCGAGGACTGCGGCCGCATCCTCTATGTCCCCAACGAGTAGAGACCTCGTACTGATAGTGGACGGGGCATCGCGGGGCAACCCCGGTCCATCCGCGATCGGCGTCGTGATCAAGGACGCGCACGGCAAGGTGCTCGCAGAAATCGGCGAGTACATCGGCGAGTTTACGAACAACGTCGCCGAGTACCGGGCACTGCTTCGGGCCCTGGAAGAGGCCAAGGCGATGGGGGCCGGCGCCGTGGAAGTCCGGTCCGACAGCGACCTGCTCGTCAGCCAGTTGCAGGGCAGTTACAAGGTCAAGAGCCCCGATCTCGGCCCCCTGTACCTCGACGCGATCCGCCTGCTGCGGGGCTTTTCACGATACACCGTGACGAAGATTCCGCGCGGCCAGAACGCTGCCGCCGACGCGCTGGCGAACCACGCCATCGACCAGGCATTTCCGGAGTCGACCCTTGAGTTCTCCGCGATAGTCGAGAAGGAAGACAAACTCTACGTCGCGCGGGTCCCGGCGTTTGGTGTGAAGGGATACGGCGCCACGCGCTCCGAGGCCCTCGAAACGGCCCGCGACGAAGTCATCGAGCGAATCCGAGAACTCAGGACGCAGGGCAAGGGTCTCCCCAAAGAGGAACGGATCCGGCTGCGCCTTACTGGTGACAACGTCCAGTGAGGCCTCGTTGCGGCGTGTCAGCTGGAGTGCTAGGATAGGCGCGGGAGCAGGCCGGGCGACCGCCGAAGACCACACGTCTTCGGAGGAAAGTCCGGACACCAAAGGGCAGGGCGCTGGGTAACTCCCAGTGGGGGCGACCCCAAGGAAAGTGCCACAGAAACATACCGCCCTGCACCACGCGCTATGCTTGGGTGCAGGGTAAGGGTGCAATCGTGCGGTAAGAGCGCACGAGGCTCCGGGTGACCGGAGACCTGGGGGCGGCCCGCCGCATCCCCGGGTAGGCTGCTCGAGGCGCCTGGCAACAGGCGCCCCAGAGAGATGGTCGCCGCTTGGTAACTCCTCATACTCCTCGCCCCCCGTGAGGGGGGAGAGGGTAGGGTGAGGGGGCCAGGTACAGAACCCGGCTTATAGGCCTGCTCCCACAAATACTAATAACGGGAACGCGGGATCGCGGGAACGAGGGAACGCGAATTAGGTGTCGCAGGTGACCGCCCTGGGCAGGGGCGGTTTTCTTGTCTGTCATTGCGAGGCCCGTGAGGGCCGAAGCAATCCCCCGTTGCGAGCCTCGGAGGGGCGTGGCAATCTCCTGCCAGCACAAACTAACGGTTATCTGATGACGCCCGCGCCCGCCAGGCCGCCGCAGATCACGGGACGATCCCTGCACGCCGGAAGCTGGGTGCGCCGCGCGGTAGGTTTCGGAGCAGCGGGCTTCACCTGAGTCTTGATTGCGGCAACTTCCGCGATCACAGGCTGGGGAGTGGTCTGAGCAATGACCATCCCCGATCGCGTATAGAGCAGGTAGCGCTGGCGAGTCTGTTCAAATCGCTGCAGGTCATCCTGCCACGAGGCG
>VBAI01000305.1 GCA_005882295.1 Candidatus Segetimicrobium genomatis
TGCCTGCGACCACCTGCTCTGGAAGAGGCGATCGGTTCCACCCCATGGTCCTGCACCCGGCGGCCAGCAGGGTCCGCGCGATGGGCCTGCCCATCAGCCCCAACCCTAGAACGCAAATCACCTCGTCCATCTCGGTCCCCTCTGACGCATCTGGAGAGTCTTCGGCATAGGATTTGCATTGTATTCTCGCCAGAACCTTCCGGGCGCGACTTATCGCACGTCAGTTCGGGTATGGTGCGGGGAAAGGTCGGGGCCATGCTGGACACAGCGCTGGCAAACAACCTGGACCGCATCCGGATGCCACGGGTGCACCTCAGCGACGTGGCACGGCACGCCACTCGCGTCGCCGCTATCCTGATTGTGTTCGTGTGCGCGATCCTGCAGAACGACAGTCTTCCCGCGGTGCTTCAGCAGTTGGGCACACCGTTTCCGGTGCAAATCACGTCCAAAACGTCGGTTGCCGCCATCGGCATCCACGAAGACGGACGCCTGACCATCTATTTTGCACCGCGTCTGGCCAGCTCGACTGACAGCGACATGCTGGCCTTCCTCTACCTGCACGAGCTTGGACACGCCAGATTGGGCCATATGCGGCCTGAAGATCCCCGCCGTCTGCGGTTCTCGATTCCCGGCATGTACAAGGGACTTGCCTGGCAGATGGAGTACGACGCCGACGCCTGGGCGGCCACCCACGCCGTCTCATACGGCTACGATCCGGTCCGGGGCATCTCCGCAGTCTTCGCCATCTTCGGGGACGGCGGCGGGTTCACGCATCCGCCGGACGCCGTCCGCATCTCCCGCGTGAAGCAACTCGTGAGAGGTCTTCGCTAGTTCGCTTCCTTCAGGATTGTCGTAATTTACCCTACTTCGACCGATAGAAGGATATAGTTCAACCCTGTTGAAGAATCAGCCTCGTCTAATCCCAGTGTTTCTCATGGCGCGTCGGCAAGCGTTCCTGCAAGGCGACACTTTGGGGAGGTGAGTAGATGAGATGGGTTGCACTCTCTGCAGTTGTGGCGGCTCTCGTCAGCATTTCCTCATTCGGATTTGCAACAGTGTTTCAGGTCCAGCCGGGCGTCTTTGATCCTGACGGCACGGGGATTGTCACGGCGCAATGGATCGGGCGCCAGGGGTTGCCGGACGACGTCGGGAAGGCGAACCAAGCACTCTTCCTCCAGAAGGACGGTCCCACGAGCGCGAACGCCTCTGCCTTCGCTGTCATCGGTGGCGTTGAGGGACTTACGTTAACTGAACTCGGCTTCGATTACAGGAATGACGGCCACTGCGGGGCAGGGGCGCCCAGATTCAACGTCACGCTGCCAGACGGCAGGTACTTCTTCTTTGGCTGCGTCTACGGGAATCCTCAGGTCACCGAGTCTGCGCCCGGCTGGACGCGAATCAGGTGGAAAGATGGTGAAGGGACGGTTTTCCCTGCGGGCAATTACGAGTGGCCGGGATTTGGTGTGTCTGGTGTGGTGGTCCAGAGTATCGCCATCGTCTTCGATGAGGGGACCGACCAGGGATCTGGATTTGCGTTTCTCGACAATATCAATATCAACGGTTCACTGATCGGCAAACCTACGGTACGCACGCCCTAGATAGACGTTCGTTCCGACGATGATGAGGGAGTGGGGCGCCCCCACTCCCTCGTTCATGTTGTGAATCAGGACGACCGCCGGGCGGGTTCTTCCAGCGTGACCCCGTAGACGTCGCTGAATTTCGATCGCAGGTATTGCAGGTAGGGCTCGGGAGTCAGGTCGGTTCCCGTGGCGCGCTTGATGATCTCCTTCGGGAGGAACTTGCGGCCGTGCCGGTGCACGTGCTGGCGGAGCCAACCCAGCAGGGTCGCGAACTGTCCGCGCCCGATGTCCTCGAGCAGGGATGGGTGGACCCGGCGGGCGGCTTCAAAGAGTTGCACGGAGACGACATTGCCGAGGGTGTAAGTCGGGAAGTAACCGATGGAGCCGCCGGACCAGTGCGTGTCCTGCATGACACCATCCGCGTCGGTCGCCGGGGTGACACCCAGGTACGCATGCATCCGTTCGTTCCATGCCTCGGGGAGGTCCTCGACAGCCAGCGCTCCTTTCAGCAACTGCTTCTCAAGCTCGTAGCGCAGCATGATGTGGAGGTTGTAGGTAACCTCATCGGCCTCGACGCGGATGAGGCTGGGTTGCACGCGGTTTACCGCCCGGTAGAACGTGTCGAGCTCGACCTGCCGCAGCGGCGCGAAAGAACGTTGAAGGATCGGGTAGTAGTGCTGCCAGAACGGCCGGCTGCGGCCCACCAGATTCTCCCACATCCGCGACTGCGACTCGTGAAGTCCCATGCTGGCGCCGTGGCCGATGCAGGTACGGGCCAGCGCCGGAGGGATGCCCTGTTCGTAAAGCGCGTGGCCGGTTTCGTGAAAGATCGCGAACATGGCTGAGGGGAGGTAGTTCCGCTGGTAGCGCGTGGTGATGCGGACGTCATCGGGATGGAAGCTGGTCTCGAATGGGTGCACCGATTCATCCAGCCGCCCGCGTGAGAAGTCATACCCGAACACGTCGGCGACCGCGACCCCAAACGCCCGCTGCTGCGCGACGTCGTACTCTGCATGCAGGAAGCCGTCCTCCACAGGCCGGCCCCGTTCAACAATGACGCGCACGAATGGGACCGTGACCTCACGGAGCCGGCTGAACAACCCGTCGATGTCTTGAGTGGTCATCCCGGGCTCGTACCGGTCCAGCAGCGCATCGTATGGATGATCTTCGAAGCCGATGTAATCGGCCTCGCGCCGCGCGAAGTCCACCATCTCCGCCAGCGCGGGAAGGAACCCCGGGAAGTCGTTGCGACGGCGGGCTTCTCGCCAGATCTGGGTGGAGAGCGACGCCGCGCGGGCCCTGGCGGCCACAAATTCCGCGGGGAGGCGGCTCTGGCGGTCATAGTCGCGGCGGGTCATGCGGACCAGGGCGGCTTCATCTGAGTCAGGGTCCAGCTGATCCAACACTCCCTCGGCGGCGGCGAGCAACGCCTGGGTCTGCGACGAGACAAACAGTTCGTGCAAGAGACGTGTCAGCGTCCCCAGTTGCTCCGCCCGGCCGGCGGTACCGCGCGGAGGCATGTAGGTTTCCTGGTCCCACCGCAGGATCGCGGTCGTGGCACGCAGATCGGCGATGGTGGCGAGGTGCGCGCGGAGGGCCTTGATGGCGTCAGGAATGTGCACTAGCCGACTCCCTCCACGACTTTTTCCATCTCTGCAGCGGTATAACACCGCATCGTGAGCGACCGGACGTTGCCCTGGCTGCCCATCCAGATGGCGAGCCGGCTCGCTGCGGCATCATCTGGCGCATCGACCAGGGCGAGGGCGTCATACGGTCCCATCGTCCACAGTGTTTCACGGACCTTCACCTTGAACTTCTCGGCCTGCGCGCGGAACTTGTCCGCACGCTTGGTCGTGTCTTTCGCATTCCGCACGCCCTGCTCCGTCCAATTGAAGAGCAACACATATGTCGGCATTGCAACCCCCCCACTTCGGAGTAGAGTGAGAATTCTCAGCAGAGACTTGGTCTCCTGTCGTCCCTAAAGGCGTCTACTTGGTCTACTTAGTCTACCTGGTCTACTTAGTCTACATACCGATTCGTAGCTGCCTGTGCATGTAGACCAAGTAGACCAAGAAGACCAAGTAGACTAGGTAGACGCAGTGCTAGAGCGGCTGTGACGGCGTAAGAACCCGCCTATTTCTTACGTCCCACACGCCGCGGCTGGTCAGCCGGATCCAGGGCAGGG
>VBAI01000306.1:0-2797 GCA_005882295.1 Candidatus Segetimicrobium genomatis
GTCGTCGCAGAGATCAAAAAAGGCGAGTTCACCATTACCAATCCGGTCGGCCGCCTCAAAGACGGCAGCGAGATCACGATGATGCACCGCTGGGCGGTGCGCGCGGCGCGACCGACCAGGCAGCGCATGGATCCCACGGAACCGTTCGTCACCGGCCAGCGCGTGCTGGACGTGCTGTTCCCCGTCGCCATGGGCGGCACGGCGGCGATCCCTGGCCCGTTCGGGTCGGGGAAGACCATCACTCAGCAAACGCTGGCGAAGTGGGGAGATGCCGACGTCATCATCTACGTCGGCTGCGGCGAGCGCGGTAACGAGATGACCCACGTCCTGGACGAGTTCCCAGAGCTGGAGGATCCTCGCACCGGCCGGCCGCTGATGGAGCGGACCATTATCATCGCCAACACCAGCAACATGCCGGTGGCGGCGCGTGAGGCGTCTGTGTACACGGGAATCACCCTGGCCGAATACTGGCGGGATCAGGGTGTGAAGGTCGCCGTGATGGCGGATTCCACCAGCCGGTGGGCGGAGGCCATGCGCGAGATCTCATCCCGCCTGGAGGAGATGCCGGCCGAGGAAGGCTAAGCAGCCGCCTGGCCGCATTTTACGAGCGCGCCGGCCGCGTGGTGTGCCTCGGGAACCCCGAGCGGCGCGGTTCCATTACCGTCATCGGGGCCGTTTCTCCCCCCGGCGGCGACCTCTCCGAACCCGTGACACAGGCCACGCTGCGCATCACCGGCACGTTTTGGGCGCTGGACGATAAGCTGGCCAGCCGCCGGCACTTCCCCGCCATTAACTGGCTGCGGTCGTACAGCCTCTACATGCAGTTGTTCAAGCCATGGTACAAAGAGCACATGCCGGCCGACTTCGAAGAACTGCGGGATCGAGCCGGTGCTTTGCTGCAGAGGGAGGCAGAACTGCAGGAGATCGTGCAGCTCGTGGGTCCCGACGCCCTGCAGGATGATCAGCGGATGGTCATCGAGGCCGGCAAGATGCTGCGGGAGGACTTCCTGCAGCAAAATGCCTACACCGATGACGCCCACTCCCCGCTGACCAAGTCCCACGGGATCCTGAAAGCCATCGTCGTCTTCTACGACCAGGCGCTGGCGGCGCTGAAACGGGGGATGCTCCTGGACGAAGTCATCAACCTGAAGGCCATCGAGGAGATCGCCCGCATGAAAGACGTGCCGAAGGACCAATTTGACCAGTACATTGCCGCATGGCTGGAGAAACTGCCGGAGGCGTTTGGGCAGAAGCCCGCGCAACCCGCCGTGGCGGCGAGCGAGTGAGGGAGCAACCATGGAACTAACAACCAAGCGTTACCAATCTATCTCGTACATCTCGGGGCCACTACTCTTTGTCGAGGGTGCCAAAGATCTTGCCTATGGCGCCATCGTGAACATCCATCTCCCCGACGACACGATGCGGGGCGGGCAGGTGATCGAGGTCTCCGAGAAAAACGCGGTGATCCAGGTTTTCGAGGAGACTACCGGGCTTGATTTGGCCAAGACCTCGATCAGTCTGCGTGAAGACGTTGCGCGACTGGGGGTCTCACGGGAGATGATCGGCCGCCGCTTCAGCGGTTTGGGAGATCCGATCGACGGGCTGCCGCCGCTCATCCCCGAAAAACGGCTGGCGATCATCGGTGCGCCGATCAACCCCGTGGCCCGCCAGCGTCCGCAGGAGTTCATTCAGACCGGCATCTCGGCGATCGATGGCCTGAACACGCTGGTGCGGGGGCAGAAACTCCCCATCTTCAGCGGCGCGGGATTACCGCACAATGAGATTGCGGCGCAGATCGCCCGGCAGGCCCAGGTCCTGGGCAGCCAGGAGCAGTTCTCCGTCGTGTTTGCCGCGATGGGCATCACCCAGCGCGAGGCGGCGTTCTTTATTGACCAGTTCGAATCCACCGGGGCTCTAGCCCGGTCGGTGGTCTTCTTGAACCTGGCCGACGACCCCGCCATCGAGCGACTCATCACGCCGCGTGTCGCCCTCACGGCCGCCGAATATCTAGCCTTCGAGCTGGAGATGCAGGTCCTGGTTATCCTTACAGACATGACGAACTACTGCGAGGCATTGCGCGAGATCGGCGCCGCCCGCGAGGAGATCCCTGGACGCCGCGGCTACCCCGGCTACATGTACACTGACCTGGCCACGATCTACGAACGCGCCGGGCGTATTCATGACCGCAAGGGGTCGATCACGCAGCTGCCGATCCTGACGATGCCGGACGACGATATCACGCACCCCATCGCCGACCTGACCGGCTACATCACCGAAGGGCAGATCCTCCTCAGCCGCGAGCTGCACCGGCTGGGATTCTACCCGCCGATCACCCCGCTGCGCAGCCTTTCTCGATTGATGAACGATGGCATCGGCAAGGACCGTACTCGCGAGGACCACGGCGCGCTGCGCGACCAGTTGTACTCGGCCTACGCGAACGGTGTGGACCTGCGCAAACTGGTGGCCATCATCGGAGAAGAGGCGCTGACCGATCGTGACCGCCTCTACCTAAAGTTCTCAGAAGACTTCGAGCGCAGGTTCCTCAACCAGGGCCAGACCGAGCGTTCGATTGAAGACACGCTGACACTGGCCTGGAGGCTTCTGTCCGCGTTCCCCAAGGGGGAGCTCAAGCGCGTGAAGCAGGATCACATCGACAAGTACTATTTCGGCGATTTGATGGAGGAGACGTGGCGGGATAAGACGCGTGTCTGAAACCGGGACCACGAGACCGGGGGACCATGGAACCAGGCAAACTTCTATCCATATGATGGGTCAGGTTTGCTTGGTGCCTTGGTCC
>VBAI01000306.1:2872-5229 GCA_005882295.1 Candidatus Segetimicrobium genomatis
GCCGTGCAGGGTGTCGACCTGCTGAAGCGCAAGCGCGACGCGTTGGTGGCGGACTTCTTCAACGTCGTGCGGCAGTCGCTAGCGGCTCGGGAGCGCCTGACCAAGGCCTGCGGGGAGGCCTACGTCATGCTGGCGCTGGCTAAGGCGTGGGAGGGGCGCGAGGCGCTGGAGGCGGCGGCCATGGCCGACCGGCGCGAGGTGCTGGTTGACATCGATATCCGTAACGTGTGGGGGACCAAGATCCCCGAGGTCTCGGTGAAGGAGGTCCGTCGCAGTCTGCTGGAGCGCGGGCATAACCCCACCACCACAAGCGTGCGCACCGTGGAGAGTGCTGCTAACTTTGAAGAGGTGCTGCGCGCCATCCTCGAGGTCGCCGCGACGGAGGTCAAGCTCAAGAAGATTGGCCAGGAGATCAAGAAGACGACGCGGCGCGTCAACGCGCTGGAGCAGGTGGTCATCCCCCGCATCATGGGTGAGATCCGCTTCATCACTGCGGTGCTGGAGCAACGGGCCCGCGAGGATGTCTTCCGTCTCAAACGCATCAAAGCGAAGCTGGAGGCGCGCGAGCGCATCAGCTGAACCTTTCTCACCGCCACTTGAAAGTGTACAGGTTGGCCTACACTCTAGCGATGGAGATATATCAATTGTCCAAGAAATTCCCAAACGAAGAACGGTACTCGCTGACCGATCAGATCCGACGATCTTCGCGCAGCGTTGCCGCCAACGTCGCTGAGGCTTGGCGGAAGCGCCGGTATCCCGCTGCGTTTGTGAATCGTCTGGTTGAGGCGGATGGGGAAGCTACGGAAACGCAAGTCTGGTTAGACTTCGCGCTTGGTTGTGGGTACGTCGTTCGCGATGATCATGCTAGGTTGATGAAGAGGTGCGAGGAAATCGGCAGAATGCTGGGTAGCATGATCGTTCATCCAGAGCGCTTTTCTTCATGAAAGCTTCCAGCATTGGCAGAACGTCGTCTGCGTTCTGCTTTCTGCCATCTGCGTTCTACATCGTACAGGGAGGCGTTATATGACCGTGAGGATAGGTATCAACGGGTTCGGCAGGATCGGCCGTCAGTCACTGCGGGCCATCATGGAACGGTACCCCGATCGGCTTCAGGTCGTCGCTGTCAACGACATTGCCGATTTGCAGACGAATGCTCATCTGTTCAAGCACGACTCCAACTACGGGGCGTTTCCGGGTCGAGTCGAGGTACGGGATAGTGAGCTCCGTGTCAATGACTGGGCGGTCAAAGTTTTCTCCGAGCGCGAGCCAGCTGCGATTCGATGGAAGGACGCGGGCGTCGATCTCGTCGTTGAATCCACGGGCCGGTTTACCGCCGCGGACAAGGCGCGCGGCCATCTGACCGGTGGAGCGAAGAAGGTGGTCATCAGCGCCCCCGCCAAGGGCGAAGACATTACGCTCAACATGGGTGTCAACCATGAACTGTATGATCCGAAGAAGCATACCATCGTCAGCAACGGATCATGCACCACGAATGCGCTCTCGGTGACGGCGAAGGTGCTCAGCCGCGAGTTTGGGATCAAGCGCGGTTTCATGACGACCGTGCATTCCTACACGAATACCCAGCGCATCCTCGATGTCGTCGGCGAAAATCTGCGCGAGGCCCGTGCCGCGGCGCTCAACATCATTCCCGCGACCACCGGCGCGGCCAAGGCCATCTTCCTGGTGCTGCCGGAGCTGGCGGGGAAGATGCACGGCATCGCGCTGCGCGTGCCGACGCCTACCGTGTCCATCGTCGACCTGGTCTGCGAACTGGAGCGGAAGACCACCGCGCAGGAAGTCAACGCCGCCTACCGGCGCAACAGCCAGGAGGAGATGAAAGGGTACCTGGGCTACAGCGAGGAGGAGCTCGTCTCGATGGATTACAAGGGCAGCCCCTACTCCGGAGTCGTCGATGCACCGCTGACCACGGTGATCGGTGACTTCATGGTGAAGGTGATGTCCTGGTACGACAACGAGTGGGGGTACGCGTGCCGCGTTGCGGATCTTGTGAACTATATGGCGCTCAAGGGGTTCTGAAGGCGTCTACCTAGTCTACTTAGTCTACCTGGTCTACTTGGTCTACAAGATTAGAGATGCCTGCAGTTAGACCAAGGAGACTAAGTAGACCAAGAAGACCAAGTAGACGCTTTTGGTTCAGGCAATCCCGCATGAATAAGAAGACTATCCGTGACGTCGACGTCCGCGGAAAACGCGTGTTCGTGCGCGTGGACTTCAACGTCCCCCTGGACGACGGGCAGATCACCGACGACCGGCGCATCCGCGAGGCGCTGCCTACTATCGTCGAACTCCGCCGGCAAGGCGCGCGTGTAATCCTGGCCTCCCACCTGGGGCGGCCG
>VBAI01000043.1 GCA_005882295.1 Candidatus Segetimicrobium genomatis
CGGAGCGACCGGCGCATCGTCCCCGAGTCCGTGCTCGGGGGCGAAGAGCGCGGACAGCTGAACATCGGGGAGCGAGGTGAGGACAAGCATGGTCAGCCGACCATCACGGGAGACGGCGGCCTGATGGGTAACGACGCCGATCCGACGGCCTGTCAGAGAGTCGATTGCCAGTTCGACGCCGTCGACGCCGGGAAAGACCTCAGGGCTCTGAGCCAGCGCCGGGACGAAGATCAGACAGACCAGGAGCGTCGCGACAAATGGGGCAAACGAACGCATGCGGACCATCATCGCGTGTTCTGCCCACGCCATCACAGTGCTAGTCACGAACCTCCTCAAACCTTCCACGCAATCTCCTCCTACTGCGCGAGTTTGACGAGCATCGGCATGATATCTACTCCGAACAATTGCCCGATGCGCCCCTGCGCGGCGGCACGTTCGCCGAATGTCGCCGTCCCGTCCGCTGTCACGCCGCCTCCCGCGACGAGCAGCGGCACCGGATCGGCGGAGTGACTCTTCAACGCGCACGGGGTGGCGTGGTCCGCCGTGACGGCGACGATGGTCTGATCCAGACGGATCTTCGGCAGGAGCTCTCCGAAGAAGGCGCGATCGATCACGGAAATGACGTCGCGCTTCGCGAGGAACTCGCCGTCGTGACCCGGCTCGTCGGGTCCTTTGAGGTGCAGGTACAGCCCGCCGTGCCGCGGGAGCTCCTCGATCGCGCGACGCGCCCACAGGCGGTACACCCGTTCTCGATCGTCCGCGCTCGGCGGCACTTCGATGATGGTCATCCCCAGCAGCCGGGCGATCCCGCGTTCCACCGGCATCTCCACGAAGCATCCGAACTGCACGCCGAAGCGCTGCTGCATCGATGGCGTCTGCGGGAGATGGTCGCCCGCGTCGCGCAGCAGGATCACGTTGGCGGGCAGATCGCCCCGCTCGCGCCGTCGCCGGTTGACGGGATGGCCGTCCAGCACCTCCCGACTCTTGCGGGTGAATTCATTGACCAGCTCCGCCGCCGTCCACGCCTCCGGGCTGTCATCGAGTGGCCGGCACTCGTCCACCTTATTGCCGGCATCAGCTTTCGCCACGCCCAGACCTCCCACCCGCGCGTACGCCGGATCGGTGTTCGAGATCTTCGCCGAGAGGCGGCCTTCCTTCGGGTGCATGACGACGACACAGCGGTGACCGCTGGTGGCCCGGACCACCACGTCCGCTCCCGATGCGCTGAGACGCACCTCGCGCTCAACCGCCTCCGCCAGCTCCACGGCTTCTTGCGACTGCAGGTTGCGGCCGACGCGGCGGTCCAGGATGGTCCAGCCGGCGCCCAGGGTCGCAAAGTTTCCGCGCAGCGCGAGGTCGCCGTCCTGAAACGGCAGTCCCGCGCCGAGCGCCTCCAGGGGCCCACGACCGGCGTGAAAGCGTAGGGGATCGTACCCCAGGATGGCCATGACGGCGACGTCGGATTCGGGGGCGATGCCTTTGCCGACGGTGATCACCGTGCCCTGCTGCCCAGATGCGGCCAGACGGTTGAGGTGAGGCAGATCGGCCGCCTCCAGCGGCGTCCGGTCGCCCAGCTCCGCAACCGGCCGGTCGCCCAGCCCGTCCAGGACGATAAACAGGATCTTTTTCATTCACCGGCCTCGAGCGCGCTGAGGAATGGCGCGGACAAGATGCCCCGACAGATTTCTACCGCAGGACCGGTCATCTCGACCGACCAGTCCGGCGACACGGAGATCTGCAACTCGCCGCCCTGCATGGCGACGGTGAGGATCCGGTCTACCAGCCGCTTGCGGACTGCGGCAGCCGCGACGGCGCACGCGCTGCTGCCGGACGCCAGCGTCTCGCCGGCTCCGCGCTCCCAGATCAATGCAGCCACACGGTCATGCGCCTGCACCTGCGCGAACTGCACGTTCGTCCGCTTCGGAAACATCGGGTGGCGTTCCAGCCGCGGCCCGAGGTGGTGCAGATCGACACGGTGCAGGTCGGGGACAAAAACCACACAGTGGGGATTGCCCATGGAGACGGCGGTGATCGCCAGAGACTGCCCATCCACATCGACCGCTTCGTCGATGACCTCCCGCGGAGGGCCGGTGACAGGAATACGCTCGCTGTGAAACGTCGCCCTCCCCATCTCCACGGTAATGCGATCCACCGCGCTCCCCCGGAGGTGCAGCCGGACGGCGACGACTCCTCCGGCCGTCTCGACGGTGAACTGTGTCTTCCTCGTCAGGCCATGGTCGTACAGGTAGCGGGCGAAGATGCGCAGCCCGTTGCCGCTCTTCTCCGCCTCGCTGCCATCGGGGTTGAAGATGCGCAACCCAAAGTCGGCCTTCACCGGGGGGACCGGAGTGAGGATCCCGTCTGACCCCACGCCGCGGTGCCGGTCGCAGATCAGGCGGATGGTCCGCTCGGTCAGCGGAAAGGACAGCGCCTGTGGATCAATGATGAGGTAATCGTTGCCCAGCGCATGGCTTTTTACGAAGGCATTGCGGTCCACGGTGGGAGTTCTCTTCGGTGATGCAGATAAGCGTCCTTCTGAGTCTACCCAGTCTTCCCAGTCTGCTCAGTCTTCACAGTCTCAATGATCCAGTCGGAAAACAGAGAACTAGGAGTGGCGAAGCGTCCGCGTCTGGAATTATGTAGACCGGGAAGACTGTGAAGACTGGGGAGACCGTGGAGACTGGGTAGACTGCTGCCGCGACCTGCGGAGAGCACTCCGAATAATGCGGTCCAATAACTCCGGGAACTTAATACCGGCAGCTTTGGCGGCATCGGGCAGCAGGCTGGTGGCCGTCATCCCTGGGATGGTGTTGACTTCCAGGACAACAATATCGACTCCGCGCGTGATCATGTCCACCCGCGACATCCCTTCGCACCCCAGCGCCTGGTGGGCGCGCACGGCCAGCGCTGCCGCCTGCTGGGCGACCTGCGCAGAGACCCGGGCCGGAACGATGTGTTCACTGCCGCCGGTGGCATATTTTGCCTGATAGTTGTAGAACTCCGCGTTGGGAACGACCTCGATCAACGGGAGGGCGATGGGGTCTCCGGTGATGGGGTCATCGATGATCCCACAGGTGATCTCCGTTCCCGACACGTACTCCTCGATCAGCACCATCGGTCCATACGCAAAGGCCGCCTCAACCGCCGGATCCAGTGTGGCGGGTTCACGGACCAGCGAGACGCCGATGCTGCTGCCGGCCGCATTGGGCTTGACGACGCAGGGATAGCCGAGCTCCTGGGCCACCTGGCGGTGGACGCGGTCGCGGTCACGCCAGACCGGTGCCGTCACGCTGAGGTAGCCCGGCACCGGGATGCGGTGCCATTCAAATAGTTGCCGGCTGCGCAGCTTGTCCATCGCCAGCGCGCTGGCCAGTACGTTCGAGCCGGTATACGGAATCCCCAGCAACTCCAGAAGCCCCTGCACGGTCCCATCCTCTCCGTACGGCCCGTGCATGGCGATGAACGCGACGTCGACGTGATCGCGGGCCACGGCCTGCTCGAAACTCACGGGAACCGGAAGACGGGATCCGTGACTCACGACTCGCTCGATCGTCGTCGCGTTGCCGCGTTGCCGCGGTGCCGCGTTGCCGGTAGTTAGCGGTGTGAGGTCCGGCCTCGGCAGCCAGTGGCCCTCTTTCGTGATCTCCACGGGCAGAATGTCATACTGCCGTGGATCGAGCGCGGCGACGATCTCCTGCCCGGTGGCCATCGACACGTCACGCTCGGGGGAGGGCCCGCCCATGAGCACGGCGATACGCAGGCGCGTCATGCCGGCCGTCCTGCGCGCCGGGTGCGCATGCGCGCCGCGCGACCGCGGCGCCCGTGCGGGGAAGGCCGCCAGGTTCGAATGCGGTCCTCCAGCAAGCCCACCGCGCCGTCATTCAGCACGCTGGCAAACGCAACCACTTTCGCTTTGGACGGGATCCTGCCGCTGAGGCGTTCCAGCACCTTCGGCGACGCCAGCACAACGTCCGCGCGGCGCAGCACGTCGGCGAGTTTTCCTTCCTGTTGCAACGTGGCGGTCATCAAGTTGGGCCGGCGAATCCCCACGGCGTGAATGGAGCGCTCCTTGCTGCGCACGCCCTCTTCTGTCGCGCAGACCAGGGCGACCTTCGCGTCGGACGGCAGCTGCGCCACGACCTCCAGCGTGGACAGTTCCGGCATCGCCATCAAGCCCACCACCTCATGATGCGGCAGGAGCCGGCGGACCTCTTCGACGTGAAACATCGTGGTGGCCACCAGATCCAGCGTTGAGGCCGCACGCGGCAGATCGGAGAGCAGCACCGGAACGGGCGGGACCCGCAGCCGCGCGGCCAGTTGCCGGGAGAAGTAGGCCAGGTCAGAGGTGTTACACTCCACAAACCCCACCCGGGGACGGTCGGCACGCACCCGCTGCGCGGCGCGGCCGACCACGAGCGCATGCAACTCCGCCTCACCGATCCCATGCGCCGCGGCCTCGTCCAGCAGCCGGTCGATCAGCGGCCCGAGCGTCTCTTCGCCCGGGCGCGATGAGACTTCCGCGACAAATGTCCCCCGCCCCTGTGTGGTGACCAGGGCACCGTCTCGCTCCAGCGCGGCGTACACTTTGGCCACCGTGTTGCGGTTCACGCGCAGGAAGCCGGCCAGCACCCGGACCGGCGGCAACCGCTCACCCGCGCGTAGCCGCCCTGCGCGAATGAGCCCGCGCAGTTGCGCGGCGATCTGCTCGGCAATCGGCAGCGGCCCGTCGCGGCGCACCCGCAGGGGCATGGGCTGAATTGTCCTATCATCAATAGGACACACTATGACAATTCTAGATTGCCCCACCCGCCGCCGTCAAGGGCCGCAGCAGGAGGGGACTGTCCCCTCCTTCAAGGAGTGTTCAGGATCATGCTCCAGAAACAGGTGGAGATCATCCTGATGCGGCAGCTCGCCAGCTACCTCACGCTGCCAGTATTTGTCGTGGATCCCGAAGGCAATCTTCTCTACTACAACGCCTCGGCCGAGCCGCTGTTGGGGCGCCAGTTTGACGAGGCGGGAGAGATGCCAATAAGAGAGTGGTCCACGATTTTCGCCCCTGTTGACGAGCGCGGCGCTCCTCTGCCCCCGGACGCGTTGCCCCTGGCGATTGCGCTGCAAAAGCGCCGGCCCGCCTACCGCCGGATCCGGATCACGGGACTCGACGGTGTGCCCCGCGAGCTCGAAGTGGTTGCCTTCCCCCTGGAGGGTCAGGGGCGCCGGTTTCTTGGCGCGGTGGCCATCTTCTACAGCGTCAACGCGCGATGAGAATTACCCTCTGGGGCACAAGGGGGTCGCTGCCCAGCGCCGGACCGGAGACCGTCCGGTACGGTGGGAACACCTCCTGCGTGGAGGTGAGGGGGCGCAGCCACGCACTGCTCGTGCTCGATGCCGGCACCGGGATCCGGCGCCTCGGCGGGACGGTCGATCCCGGCGTCACCCGGATCCACATCCTGCTGACGCATCTGCACATGGATCACATCCAGGGCCTGGGGTTTTTCGCCCCTCTCTATCGCGACGGGGTGGAGGTGCACGTCTACGGCCCCCGTTCCACCACCCAGGACCTACGCACTCGCCTGACCCGATACTTGTCGCCTCCGCTGTTCCCGGTGCGCCTGCGCGACCTCCCGAGCCGTCCCCATCTGCACGATGTCCCGCTGAGCCGGTTTGAGGTCGACGAGTTTACGATCACCTGTGAACTGGTGGCGCACCCTGGCCCCACGGTAGGCTATCGCATTACCGACGGCGGAGGGACGCTGGCCTACCTGCCCGACCATGAACCTGCGCTGGGTGTCCCGCGCTTTCCACTTGACGCCGCGTGGACCTCAGGGTACGAGCTTGCCCAACGGGCGGACCTGCTGATCCACGACACGCAGTACACCATGCCGGAATATGTTGAGCACGTGGGCTGGGGACATTCGGCCATTGATCATGCCATTGCGTTTGCGCGGCTGGCGCGGGTGCGGCGGCTGGTCATGTTCCACCACGATCCCGGTCACAGCGACGCGATGCTCGATCGCCTGCTCGCCGAGGCCGGCAACGCCGGGCCTTTCCCCTTCGAACTCGTCTCCGGCATAGAAGGCATGCAATTCGAAATTTGAACAGCGACATGTCGTGAGGTTTGGCCCCCTGGTCCCGGGTCGCTTGGTTCCATGGCTAAGCCACGACGGCCGCCTCATTCTGGCCGCCCGCGCCGTCCGCGCCTTCGCCTACGGATATCTCAGCGTCATCCTCGGGGTGTATCTGGAAGGCCTTGGTCTGGCGCCCTGGCAGATCGGCGCCGTGTTGACCGTCACGCTGGCCGGATCCGCGGCGCTGACCGTCATCTTCTCGGTGATCGCAGATACCGCGGGGCGGCGACGCATGTTGTTCATCAGCGCCGTGTTGATGGCCGCCGCCGGCGGGGCATTTGCGGTGACGAGCAACTACCTCCTGCTCCTTCTCGCCTCGTTGACCGGGACCGTGGGCGCCACGTCCGGCGAAGTCGGACCGTTCCTCTCTCTCGAGCAGGCGATCCTTCCTCAGACTACCGATGCGCAGCACCGCACCGCGCTCTTTGGCGTGTACAACACCGCGGGTGCGCTGGCGGGCGCGGCGGGGTCACTGTTTGCCGCGGCTCCCACGGCCATGGAACGCTGGCTGGGACTGCCGCCGGTCGCGGCGCTGCGGGTGATGTTCGTGCTGTACGCCGCGCTAGGATTGTGCGTCTTGCTACTGTTCACGCATCTCAGTCCGGCGGTCGAGCTCGCGGAAGCAGCTCGCCACGCGACGCGGCCGGGACTCCGGGCGTCACGCGGTATCGTGATGCGCCTGGCCGCGCTCTTCGGCCTGGATTCGCTGGCCGGCGGCTTTGTCGTGCAGAGCCTGATGGCCTACTGGTTGCACTTGCGCTGGGGCGCTGGACCGGAGGTGCTAGGGCCGGTGTTTCTCGGCATTGGGCTCCTGCAGGCCGGCTCGTTCCTCGCCGCGGCGAAACTGGGCGCCCGGTTCGGCCTCATCAACACGATGGTGTTCACGCACCTGCCCAGCAACCTGCTCTTGATGTTGGTCCCCGCCGCTCCCTCGCTACCCTGGGCGATCGGGCTGCTGCTGGCGCGCCACGCGCTGTCGCAGATGGACGTGCCGACCCGGCAGAGCTATACGATGGCAGTGGTGACCCCGGCCGAGCGCACCGCCGCGGCGGCGGCCACCAATGTCGTGCGCAACGTCGCGCAGGCGATCACGCCCGTGCTCTCTGGTGTCGCGATGCAGACAGTGGCGCTGGGCCTGCCGTTCGTGCTGGGCGGCGGGTTGAAAATCGTGTACGATATCGTGTTGTTTGCGGTGTTCCGCCGCATCCGCCCACTGGAGGAACGATAAATGGTGCGTGGCGTCATCTTCGACCTTGGAGGCACATTAGCCGCGCCGGAGAACCACCTCGCCGACGACGCGCTCGACCGCCTCAACGCGGGTGGACTCCTGCGCTGGCTGCGGCAGCGGGGCCTTCAGGTTGACGGCGACTTTGTCGAGGCGCTGGTCGATGAACGGCGGGCCAACGAGGTGAAACGCGCCCGCGTGGCCAGCGAGGTCACCGCGGTCGATGCCCTGCGGCCGGTCCTCCAACGTTACCATCTGCCGCACGACGACGGCTTCATCAGTGAAGCGGAAGTAGCATTCTTCCAACCGGAACTGCTCACGATGCGACCGCTGCCGGGCGCGCCGGAGATCCTGACGCGGCTCCGCGCGCTGGGACTTCGCGCCGGACTCGCGTCCAACGCATCCTCAGATTATTTCGTCCAGACGTGCTGCCAGCGTCTCGCCTTTGATGCGTTCCTGGATCCCATCGTGTCGTCCGCCGCCGTGGGGTGGCAGAAACCTGATCGCAGAATGTTTGATCCCTTTCTGTCTGCCTGGTCGCTGACACCGGAGCAGGTTGTCATGGTGGGCGATACGCCAGCCGCGGATATCGCCGGCGCCAACCGCCTAGCCATGCGCAGCATACTGATCCAAGGGAGGCGACGACCGGATCTGTCCGGAGCGGGAGCGCGACCGGACGCTATCGCCGCAGATCTCTTTGCCGTGGCAGGGACCCTCGAGCAGTGGATCGCGGGGGCGCGGTAGCGGCGCTGCGGGTCAGGGCCGGTCGAGGAGCTGCTGCGCCGCATCCAGGGAGCGCCGCGCGCATCAGGCCTGGCGAAGAGCCTGCTCGAAATCGTTCAGCAGGTCCTCGGCGTCTTCGATCCCCACGCTCACCCGGATCAGGCCTTCGGCGATGCCTGCCGCCTCGCGCACATCCTTCGGCATCTGCACGCTGCTGATCCCAGCGGGGTGACTGACCAGCGTGCTGATCCCACCCAGACTGGTGGCGCGCTTGCAGACCTGCAGCGCTTCGAAGGCGCGCACCCCAGGCGCATAACCGCCTTTGACTTCAAAACTCAACATGCCGCCGAACCCGCGCATCTGGCGCCGCGCGACCGCATGCCCGGGATGCGCGGCGAGGCCGGGATAGTAGACTTTGGACACTTTCTGGTGTCCTGCCAGGAACTCCGCCACCCGGCGCGCGCTGGCGTTCTGCCGTTCCACCCGCAGCGCCAGGGTCGCCAATCCCCGGATGACCAGCCAGGCCCCGAACGGATCCGCCGTGGCGCCGAAGATCCGCACCTGGCGCTTGGCGCGCTTGATGAACTCCGCGCGGCCGACGATGACGCCGGCGGTGACATCGTGGTGGCCGCCCAGGTACTTGGTGGCGCTGTGCACCACCACATCGGCACCCAACGTCAGCGGGGTCTGATTGTACGGCGTCGCCCAGGTATTGTCGGCAATCGCCGCCGCCCCGCGCGTGTGGGCCAGCGCGGCCACTGCCTCGATCTCGGTGATGCCGAGCATGGGGTTGTTCGGAGTCTCGACAAAGAGCAGTTTGGTGTTGGGCCGCAGCGCACGCTCGTAGGCGTCGGTGCTGGAATCCGGAATGAGCGTTGTCTGCACGCCGTACGAGGGGAGAATGTCTGCAAACAATTGATAGGTGGCCTGGTAGATTGCGGAGGGTGCCACGGCGTGGTCGCCGGGCTTGACGGCGGTGAGCACCGCGGCCGATACCGCCCCCATGCCGGACGACGTCGCCAGGGCATCCTCCCCGCTCTCCAGCAGCGCCACCTTCTCCTCCAACGCTCGCGTCGTCGGGTTGGCCCACCGCGTGTAGATGTACCCGGGCGGGATCTCCTGGCCCAGCCGCGCGCCCTCTTCGGCGGTGTCATAGTAGAAGGTCGCCGTCTGGTAGATCGGCGGCGCCACAGCCTTGTGGACATCAGGCATCTTGCCGCCGTGAATCGCCTTCGTCGTGAATCCCCATTGCTTGCTCATATGGTATTCGTGATTCGCAATTGCCTGGTCGAACTCATCCTCCTGTAGGTTGCCGAATCACGATTCACGAATCACGAATCACGGCATGAAATTCGGCGCGCACGTGAGCATCCGCGGCGCAATCCACCTGGCGGTGGACCGCGCGGTGGCCATCGGTTGTGAGTGCCTGCAGATCTTTGTCGGCAGCCCGCGCCAGTGGCGGGAAATCATTTACTCAGAGCGCGACCTTGACCTGTTTGTCGAAAAACGCAAGAAGGCCAGACTGGACCCTCTGGTCGCCCACACGGCATACCTCATCAACCTGGCGGCCGCCGACATGGACCTGTACCGTCGTTCCACCGGCGCCCTCATGTATGCGCTGCGAATCATGGACCGCCTGGGCGGGCTGGCGGCGATCACGCACCTGGGCAGCCGCGGAGAAAGGCCCTGGCCCGACGCGCTGGCGCGCATCGAGGCTCGTGGAGTATAGCGTGGGCGCCGGCGGTCAGGTCGGCGGAACGTTTGAGGAGCTCGCGGACATCCTGAAGGCGATGCGGTATCACCCGCGCGTGGGCATCTGTCTTGACTCATGCCACCTGTTTGCCGCCGGCTGGGATCTCCGCACCCTCCAGGGGGTCACCCAGATGGTGCGCGCCTTCGAACGCACGGTCGGCCTGAAACATCTCCGCGCCCTGCACCTCAACGATTCGAAGGGGGCACTCGGCTCACGCATCGACCGGCACGAGAACATCGGTCGGGGCCGCATCGGTCGCCGCGGCTTCGCCGCGCTGGTCAACCATCCGAAGCTACGACGGCTGGCCGGCTTCATCGAGACGCCGGGATTTGATCACCATGGGCCGGACCGGAGAAACCTGCTTGTGTTAAAGAAGCTACGGGCAGGCGCTCGGAAGAACTGACGGGAACAGAGGAACGCGGGAACGGAGGAACGCGTCGTCAGGCTGCCAGCGACGGATACAGGCGGCTCGCCACCGCCACGAAGAGCGCCAGCACCCCTGCCAGCACGGCAAAGTCG
>VBAI01000307.1 GCA_005882295.1 Candidatus Segetimicrobium genomatis
GATGAGGTGGTGAACACCTCGCAGGCCCCCTTCATTGCCAAGCTGGCGCGGGATTATGCGGTGGCGAATCCCTACTATGCCGTTACACATCCCAGCCTGCCCAACTACATCGCGCTGACCGGGGGAGATACCTTTGGGATCACGGATGACTGCACGGACTGTCCCGTCACCGGCGAGAATCTCGCCGATCAGGTCGAGGCGCATCAGCGGACCTGGAAGGCTTATATGGAAGGGCTGCCCGCGGCGTGCTTTTTGGGAAGTTCCTCCGGCGAGTACGCCAAGAAGCACAATCCGTTCGTGTACTACACCGACATCGCCACGAATCCGGCCCGCTGCCGGCGGGTGGTTCCGCTCGCGGAGTTCAATACGGATCTTTCCCGCGGAACGGTGCCCGACCTCGCCTGGATCACGCCCGACATGTGCCACAGCATGCATGACTGTGAAACCGGGGAGGGGGACCGGTGGCTTGCGGCCATCGGAGTGCTCTTTGTGACCTGGGACGAAGGGACGAGCGAGGCGGGCTGCTGTGGAAAGCCCGGAGGCGGCAAAGTGGCGATGCTGGCGATCAGCCCATTGAGCCGGCGCGGGTACCGCTCGAGCACGGAATCCACCCACTACGCACTGCTGCGGACGATAGAAGATGCCTGGTCGCTCGGGCATCTCCGGCATGCTGGTGATGCTCAGACCCCGGTGCTGGCCGACCTCTTCCAGAGATAGGAGAAGGCGATGGAAGTTTTTGAAGCGGTGCGCACCGCACTGGCCGTGCGCAGCTACGCAGAGACGCCCGTGCCGGCAGACGTTATCCGGCGGATCGTCGAGTCAGGGCGCCTGACCGGCAGCAGCATGAACGGGCAGCCGTGGCACTTCATCGTCGTCCAGAACCCGGAGACGCTGCGTCAGCTGGGCAGGCTGGCAAGGAGCGGGCCGTATGTGGCGCAGGCCCCCCTGGCCTTGGTCGTGGCCATTGAGCGCACGACGTACGCGGTCTCAGATGCCAGCCGGGCGATCCAGTCGATGATCCTGACGGCGTGGGGCGAGGGGGTCGGCTCCAACTGGGTCGGGTTCATGGGATTGACCGAAGTCAAGCCGCTGCTGCGCATCCCAGACGACCTGGACGTGCTGGCGATTCTCCCGTTTGGGTATCCGGCGCAGACGCGCGGCCGCGGCAGGAAGAAACGCAAATCACTTTCCGAGGTCGCCCACCGCGAGGTATTCGGGCAGCCCTTCCCAAATTCTTGATGGGGGATTCACGCACCTCAGGCCCCTCAAGGAAGGAGGCTGTTAAGCATGTCAAGCCGCATGGCCACAGCAGCTGCGCCGGGCTCGTCCGGCCTCGGCGCCAATCTTGTCGCACTGGCCGGTCTCGGTCTTGTCGGCTATGGTCTAATGTTCCTCATCCGTAACTTCACGGGTTTCATTGAGCTCGGTCTGACCCCCCAACTCATTGGGGGCACTCCTGAGCAAATTCAAGGCTTCAGTCCGCATCTTTACCACTACATCAGCCACCTGCAGGTCGCCGTGGCGGCCTTCATCATTGGCCTTGGCGTGGCCGTGATCGCTCTGGCCTTGAAAGGAATTCGCGCCGGGCAGGGGTGGGCTCTGTGGACAGCATTTTTCGCGCCCGTCATTGCGGTCGGGCTGGCCTTGCCGCTCCACTATGCTTATGGTTTCGCGACGCTCGGCCATCTCGGCCTCATCTACCTGGACGCGGCCATCCTGCTCGTCGGGACGATCGTGGCACGGGGAGAACTCGCTCGGTAATCAGATCGGTAATCATCCCCTCACCCTAACCCTCTCCCCGAGGAGAGGGGGAAAAGGATTGAGGCGCCTTGCGGCGCCTCTCAACCTGTCTGGAGCGGGCGATGGGAGTTGAACCCCCGCCCAGCGCTCGCACTCGCCCTATCGGGCGGCTCGCGCTTCAGGGGGGGACTAATCCCCCCTGATCGCTCGCGCCGGGATGGCGTGTTCAAATCGGCGAGTTCGTTCGCGCTCGCTGCCCCCCTTTACTACGCGGGAGAGTACTGACCTGCCCCCCATCTTTGGTCCAGTCATCGTGAGAGTCCAGCGGCCTGGGTAGCCACTGCCTGCGGTGTCTGATACCCCAGCGCGCTGTGCGGGCGCTGCTCGTTGTAGTGCTGACGCCAGGCCTCGATGGTGCCGCGGGCGTCGGCTAGGTCAAGAAACCAGTGCTGGTTCAAACATTCATCCCGAAACTTGCCGTTGAAGCTTTCGACGAATGCATTCTCGACCGGTTTGCCGGGTTCGATGAAGTCCAGCGTGATCCCCGTCTGGGCCGCCCAGCGTAGAAAGGCGTGGGCGGTGAACTCAGGGCCGTTATCGAGGACGATGCCGTCCGGGCGGCCGCGCTGGATGATGAGTCGCTCCAGGACCTGCATGACCCGCGCGGCGGGCAGCGCAGTCGCCGCCTCGATCGCCAGGCATTCCCGACTGTAGTCATCGACCACATTGAAGGTCCGGAACGGCCGCCCGCCGGCGAGGCGATCCTCAATGAAGTCTATGGACCAGCGAGCGTTGAGGCCCCTCGGCAGCGGGAGGGGGTGACGCGGTGCGGGGCGCTTGCGCCGGGAGCGTCGCACCGCTAGCCTCGCCACGCGATAGAGCCGCTCCACCCGCTTCCGATTCACGCGCCACCCCGCGCGGCGCAGCAGCGCATGGAGTCGACGATACCCGTATCGTGGATGCTGGTGGGCCAGGGCGAGCAGCTGCGCCTGGAGGGGGGCATCGTCGGCGCGGCGGCTCTGATACCTCGCCGTCGAGCGGCCGAGACTCGCGAGGTGACACGCGCGCCGCTCGCTGACCTTCCAGACTGTCTGGAAGTAGCGCACCCCTGCGCGGCGAGCGGCCACCGTCACCATTTTTTTGCGAGGGCCTCGCGGAGCGCCTGATTGTCTAGCGTGAGATCGCCGATGGCTTGCTTGAGGCGCCGATTCTCCATCTCCAGCTGGTGCAGCCGCTGGATCGCGCTCCGGTCCAGCCCCTCGTACTTGCTTTTCCAGCGGTAGAAGGTGTTCTCACTGATGCCGTGGCGGCGCAGCAGATCAGCGACCTTCTCGCCGGCCTGGTGGGCGCGGAGGATCTCCAGGATCTGGGCCTCCGTGAACCGACTCTGCTTCATGCCGTCCTCCTGGCTTTAGGTTCGCCGGAGGACTCTCACATCCGCTGGACCAGTTTCCGGGGGGCAGGTCAAGTACCTCCCCCGCACCCCCCTGGGCCGTGGGTTCAATCCACCGAACTCAGGAAAGTTGAAACGGGAAGCAAACTACGCCTCCCGTTTCAACTTTCCTGGAGCGGGCGATGGGAGTTGAACCCACGGCCCTCTGCTTGGGAAGCAGATGCTCTACCACTGAGCTACGCCCGCTCGCCTGACCAGGATTATACTACGCCCACGGCGCCT
>VBAI01000044.1 GCA_005882295.1 Candidatus Segetimicrobium genomatis
AGACGCTGCGGCGTCTCCTCCAGCAGAACCATATGGCCGAGTAATCTGTCTTTGTTAGGGGTATGACGACGCTGAGGCTCATTGGACTCACGCCCATGGGAGGGACCGCTGGATGCGTGTGCTGATGTGTGTAATCGCGGTGCTTGTCCTGATGGCCGTCCCTGCACAGCAGGCCGGAGCAGCTGCGCAGTTCACGCTCTGGCCGGCGCAATTCGCGTACGGGACGCCGTCGGGCGATTTCGTATGGAACTCGACGATGTTTGGCCTCCGCTTCGATGAACCGCTCGGCCCGTTCGTGGGCCTGCAAACCAACCTGCGCTACGGGCCTGCGGCGAATCTCACGTTCCCAGGCAGCACACTTGCGGGCTACTACGGGAACACGTGGCTGGCTGACTCCGCCATCCACGTGGGTCTGCGCACTGGACCCGTGGGGTTCGGTGCGTTCGGCGGGTACGGCGGGCTCTTTTTCAATGCGAAAGGGCCGTCGGCCCCAGACAACGTCGTGCTGCGGAGTCTTGCCAGCCGGCTGGGTGTGGAAGCCACGGTGGCGACCTCTGGAGGCCTTACGTTGCGGGGAACCTACGCGTGGATCACCTCGCTGACCGCAAACGCCGACTTTTCAATCACTCCAAATCCCCCGCAGTCGTTCAGCGGGAACGGTAGCGGCAGCGACTATGAGATTCTGTTGCAGTACTCGCCGGTGCCGCTGACGACTGTATTTGCCGGGTATCGTGGCGGATCGTCACAGATCTCCTGGTCAGTCGGCCCCACGTCCAACAGCACCTTCCAGGGCTACCTCGTCGGCGTCGAGCTGCACTTCTAACCCGAAACGACGGAAACAGGAAACGAGGAAACGGGAAACAACTGAATAAGAGGTAGTCGCGTTTCCTGACTCCTGTTTCACGCGGTATGTCTGGCGCCGACAACTACTACGATCTGCCTCCGAATCTGCCGGTTCCTGTTGACGACGGCGCGTGCGGCCACCTGCCCGGCATGCGACTACCGACTGTGCCCCTCTCGTCGACGGCGGGCCGGCGGATCGATCTCGCCCGTCTGACCGGTCGCACGGTGGTGTACTGCTACCCGGCTACGGGGAAGCCCGGTGAGCCGTTGCCGCCGGGCTGGGATGCCATCCCCGGGGCCCGCGGGTGCACCCCGCAGTCGTGCGCGTTTCGTGATCACCACGGGGATCTGCAGGCGCAGGGTGTGCGGGTGTTTGGGTTGAGCACGCAGAGCACGGCCGATCAGCAGGAGGCCGCCGCGCGCCTCCGGTTACCCTACGACTTGCTGAGCGACGCGAACCTGGCATTCATCCGAGCGCTGCGCCTGCCCACGTTCGCGGTGGAAGGGCGGACGTATGTCAAACGGTTGACGTTGGTGATCCACGAGGGAGTTATCGAGCACGTCTTCTATCCGGTCTTTCCGCCCAACGCGAACGCCGGCGAGGTGATCCGCTGGCTCTCCGCCCATCCCCTTCCGGCGTAGTGGATCCGTGGCCGCAGACGCCGGACGAACTGGTGGAGGTGCAACTGCGCCTTGCCGCCTTAACGCCCCCGCTGTGGCGTCCGTCTGGCGCGTGCCGCGTGGGCGCGTGCTTCGTGTGTTTCCCCAGGGGCTTCGAGGGGCCGGGAGCCCCCGGCGATCGGGCCTGGGCCGCTGCGATCATCACCGCGGGACCGCAGGTGATCGCGCATGCCGTAAGCGAAGGCGAAGCAGCGGCGTCGTACCGTTCGGGATTCCTCGCCCTGCGTGAAGGGCCGTCGCTGGAACGCGCGGTCCGGGCGCTGCCGGAAATCCCCGACGTGCTGCTGGTGGACGCGACGGGACGCGACCATCCTCGCCGGGCCGGACTCGCCCTCCACCTCGGTGCTCGCCTCGATGTTCCGTCGATCGGCGTCACGGATCGCACGCTCATGGCCGAGGGCGCCTGGCCCCCAGACGAACCTGGTGCGACCAGCCCACTCCGCCTCGGAGCCGAGGTCGTGGGATTCTGGGTCCGCACGGTGCCTGGGGCGCGCCCGCTCGCCGTCCACGCGGCGTGGCGCACCGATCCGCAGAGCGCAGTGGAGGTCGTGCGGGCCGTGACGGCAGGCGTAAGAACTCCGGAACCGTTGCGTCTGGCCCGCCGGATTGCTCGGCAGGAGAGGGCACGACAGCGCCCAACCCCGATTTGACAGAAAGATGCATTCTCAGCAGTTGCTACGGGATGGGAGGAGGCGCGGGCAGGGGAGTGGGTGATGGTTCTGGGGTGTACGGGCCGCCGCCGGTCAGGGGGACGTTGAGGTCGGTCCGGCGGTCCGAAAAGAGCACCGGCAGCTGCAGGGCGGCGGGTGAAGTTCTGGAGCGCTTTTCAAATGTCAGCGTCCCTTCAACCTCCCCCTGAGGCTCCACATCAGCGGGCAGCGTGGAGCGAAGAAAGCGCACGGCGAGATCGCCGTCTGGACCGGACAGCGCAGCTGACCCGGCGAAAATCGTCGCCGTCGTGTCGGCTGTGTTGTGTACGGTCAGCGCGAGGGTCCACGCATCGGACACTTCAATCAGCTTCGACGGTGTGACGATCACGCCGTCGGCCTCCTGCCGGTCTTTGAAGTACCAGACCCGCAATGGTAACCCTTTCG
Source organism: Candidatus Segetimicrobium genomatis (assembly GCA_005882295.1). GTDB lineage: Bacteria > Sysuimicrobiota > Sysuimicrobiia > Sysuimicrobiales > Kaftiobacteriaceae > Telluricultor. The sequence continues at coordinate 2,619 of VBAI01000044.1, forward strand.
CGGCGAATGCGGCGTAGGCGGCGTTGACCGCGGTGATGCGGTCGAGGAATCCAGGGTGGGTGCCTGCCCAATGGGTCTGTTCCTGGCTGCGGCCGGTGGCGCTGTTGAGCCAGGCCAGGGTCTGCGCGGCTTTGGCCGGATCGAATCCCGCTTCCACCATCATGTGGAGCGCCCCGAGATCGGCTTCGGTCTCTTTGTCCCGCGAGAACCCCAGCGTGGCCAAGTCCAGCATCAGCCGCAACAGATCCACCGCCGTGCGGTTGCCGGTGACAATGGCGACGACGAAGGACAGCAACGTCCCGGCATTGGCCCGCTCGATGAACTGGGCGAGGTGGCGCCTGGCCGTGTGTGTCATCTCATGGCCCAGCACGAACGCCCACCCCTCAGCGTCCAGACTCAGCCGGAGCATGCCGCGCGTGACGAAGATGTAGCCCGGTGTACTGATCGCGTTGGGAATTGGCGTATCGAGGATGATCAACTTGTACGGGATATTGGGCCTGCCTGAAAATGGCACCAACCGGTCGCGGATCTGCGCGAGGAATCCTTGCCACTCCGCATCGGCGAACACGCCGTAGCGGCTGATCAGGTCAGCGGCAACGGCGCGGCCGACCGCCAGTTCGTCGTCCTGGGAGATGGAGGACTGGGCGGTGACGGGGGCCGCCAGGACCAGGATGCCCAGGACGGCGGCGAGTACACGGATCGCGTTCGAGGACCTGCTCGCTCCCATGGCCGATGCCTCGTCTCTTGAGGTGTCGCCCCTCCCAGTGTATGTCCGTGGGCGTGGAGCGTCGATGGTCCTGTGACGCCTAAGTAGGGGTGGGACAGGGGGGTCGGACTAGTTGATGTAGTCGTTCTGCAACGCGAGGACGGCCTCCAGGTGGCTGTTGACGGCAGACAGCACCGTCTTGGCGCCGGCTACCGGATCGTCGCCCGTGAGCTTCGCGATGCCCAGCAGGGTCTGCTCGCCGTCTGGGGAGAGGAAAAGCACCCTTACGCTAACCGCTTGGACACCCTGCTCGGCTTCGGACGCCAGCGGCGCAATCAGGTCCAGCACGACTCCATACCCGTCGGGCAGGAGCTGGGTAACCGCCTGGATCGTGGCTTCGGCCGCGACCGAGACGTACCGCGTCGAGTCGTTGCGCGTCACCGCCTTGCCGACAATGCGCTGACCGTTGAAGAGCAGTTCTACCGTGACAGTGGCGGAGAACCCTGCGGCGTCCAGGCTCACACCTTTGAGGATCACCCGCCGCCCGGCGGGCGTGCTGCGGATGATTTCCTGTACAGGCGAGGCGGCAGGCTCGGATCCGCTTCGCGGCGTCGGGATGGGATCGGCCTGCGGCGGCAGCGGCCTCTGCGCCCGGACAGGAGCTGCGGGGAGGCTGGGTGTGGAGGGCGCCGAGCCTCCGGTCGCGTGCAGTTTCACCAACGTCCGCAGTTCCGCCCGGAGGTGCTCCACGTCGGACGATGGATTGATGACGAAGGCCACCAACGAGTTGTCCCCGACGGGGTCAACGATCAGAGTCGACCCGGCGTCGAACTCCGCGAGGACGCCATCGACGTGACCGCGTGCGGGTTTATCGTGTGAGAGTTGCAGGGCGGCCGCGGCGTTGGCCGCCAGCGTCTCCAGGGCAACCGGCTGGTCGTCGTTCACGACAGAGTCGACGACCAGACCATCCCAGGTGGCGACCAGCGCGGTGCGTACGCCGAGATGGCTCAGGCGCTCCTGGGCCTCGGGATCCCTGAAAAGGGCCTGGAGGTTCTCCAGGCTCTCGAACTCTTTCAATTCAAGCACGGTCATTGGGGGACGCCACCAACTGGTGCCGGCGCATGCGTCCGCGCTGCTCGCCGCTGCTGCCGGTACCATCTGTTTGTCATAGCAACTCCTGTGCCGTCTTCCCTAAAACCTCGCAAAAACTGCCCGCCCGCACCGGTGACACCTACTTGCCCGTCGCGCCGAACGCTGTTGTGGCGTGCACCACCCGCTCCGGGGGGACGACACTGATCCAGACTCGTCCAGACGGTAGCTGCACCGGTTTCCCGTCCGCGTCCGTGAACACGGTGCGTCCTGACCCGTCGGGATGGCTCCAGGTGCCGTCTACCTGACGTCCGGCGGCGAAGACGGTGAGCCTTCCCTCACCTGTGAGGGCGATCCGGCTGGTGAGGATCGAGCCTTCATACACCTGCCACCACCGGGCATAGAGGATGACCACCGCGGCCACGTCGATCTGATGCCCGGTGAGGGCGTCCACCGACGGGCCTCCGTCGGTGGACCGCCGGTAGCGACCCGATGCCGGATCGAACACAAACTGAGATGTATACCCACGACCGTAGGGGATGGTGATTGTCACTGGCGCGGCAGCGGGCGCCAGGTCTGCGGTCGTCCACAGCCGCGGTGTCGATGGGACGGTCTCCGTCATATACTGGCGGAGCAGCCCGACCGACACGAACACATTGTGAGGCATCCGCCGCCTCGGATCCCGCCGGAATGGCCGCGCGTTCCAAAACTCATTGATCACCGTGCCGGCGCGCCTGTCGATAGCCGCCAGCGCGCTGGCGCTGGAACCGGAGTGGGCAATCGTGGCGCCGTAGTCCCCCGCGATGTCCAGAAACTGCAACCGCAGGCTCCGTACCGGGCCGACGGTGTCGGGACCCTCACCGCAGTATAAGGCGAGGAAGCGCGTGATCATCGCTTCAGTGGGGACTTCATAGACGATATCGGCCTCGGCGATGCCCCACTGCGGCCGGGCCGGGATGGCGTTGTCAACGACGACGCCGAGCCACGAGCACAGACGAGCCTGGGGAGCGGCCGGGCCGCGGACCCAGCTCGTCGCCAGGGGCGGCAGGCGGAACCCGGATGTCTGCGACCGGGTGCAACCGGCCACGGTGATAGCGAGGAGAATGGCGATCGCGATGCGTCTCATTGCGTCTTCTTGCGTCTTATTGCGTCCTCGCGTCCGTTGCGTCTAGCGCCCGGGGACTCAGTAGACGCAATAGACGCAATGAGACGCAAGAAGACGCAACAGGACGTTAGTTAGGTAGTGCCCGGCGCCTCGCGCCGTAGACGTTGGGTCCACGGCGGCTCCTCGAGGCGATCCCGCAGCCAGGCCGCGACCACGGCGAGGCTCTCTTCGGAGACCGCGTGGCCCATAGGAAACTCCCGGTAGGTGAGCGCGACGGGGAGCGCGGACAGCAGGTCCCGCGCCGCGCGGCCGTGGTGGATCGGGAGGATGAGATCCTCCGTGCCATGCACAATCAGGATCGGCAATCCCCGCATTGCACCAGGCGGCGCCGCCTTCGGCAGGATCTCAGGTAGGATCCGGCCGCTCATCGCGGCGACCCCCGCCAGTTTTTCAGGCCGCGTCAGCGCGAGTGAGAGACTCATGATTGCGCCCTGACTGAAACCCAGGAGGTAGACGCGATGGGGATCGGTGCCGTACGCCTGGATGGTTTCGTCGATGAACTGCAGCAGCGTGATCCGGCCGCGTTCTGCTTCGGCGGGATCGATCACCGGTACCTGGGGGTCCAGCGTCACGTGATACCAGCCGTACATTCCCGGGCCCAGCTGAATCGGCGCTCGGGCGCTGACGATGTAGAAACGGCCGTCCAGGTACGGCGCCAGGCCGATGAGATCGCCTTCATGGCTCCCGACCCCGTGGAGCAGCAGTAAGAGTGGGGGCGGACCCGAGGATGGCGCTCTGGGAGGCTGCGTGAGATGAACGAGAGACAGCCTTTGGGCCGCAGCCATGCAGATGGTGTTTGCTCTTCAGGCAGTTGACTCCTTGACCACGAGGCGGTACGAGGAACGATGGGGGCAGCGCAGAAGTGTGGGGTCACAGTGGCAAACCTCGGGTTTGTTGGATTGGGAGTGATGGGGGGCCGCATCGCCCGCCGGTTGCTGGCCTCCGGCCATCGCGTCACCGGATACAACCGCACCAAGGCAAAGGCGAAGTGGCTGCTCGATGCGGGACTGCAGTGGGCCGGTAGCCCGCGGGCCGTTGCGCAGGCCGTCGACGTGGTCCTCACGATGCTCACCGACACCGCGGCCCTCCAGGCCGTCGCCCGTGGGCCAGACGGCGTCTTGGAGGGCCTGGGTCCTGGCAAAATCTATATCGACATGAGCACCGTCAGCCCAGCAGCCAGCCGTGAGCTGGCGCAGGATGCCGTCCGGCGCGGGGCGCACATGTTGGATGCGCCGGTCTCCGGCAGTGTTAGCACCCTGGAGGAGGGAAAGTTGTCGATCATGGTCGGCGGCGACCGCGCCGCCTTCGAGCGGGTCAAACCCATTCTCCACGACATCGGGCCCACGGTGAACTACGTCGGCGGGAACGGCCAGGCCGTGCTCATGAAGATTGCGACGAACCTCAGCCTGGCGGTGCAGATGCTGGCCTTTAGCGAAGGGGTGGCACTGGCGGAAAAGGGTGGAATCCCGCGCGAGACCGCGGTGGCGGTGCTGCTCAACAGCGTGATCGCATCTCCAATGTTGAAGTACCGGGGACCGTTTGTGCTGCGGATGCCGGACGAGGCGTGGTTCGACGTGACGATGATGCAGAAAGACCTGAGCCTGGCGCTGGAACTCGGCCGGCAGACGTCGGTGCCGCTCCCGACCACGGCGGTGACCAACGAATGGCTGTCGGCCGCGCGGTCAATGGGATTGAGCCGCCAGGATTTCGCGGCGGTGTGTGACGTGATCGCGCATCTGGCCGGACTCCGGAAGGACGCGATCCAGGATCCTAAAACTGAAGCGCGGGCCCAAAGGACGAGTAGTCGATGAACAGGGATCAGTACCTGACGATGTACGCGCAGATGTATCGCATCCGCGTGTTCGAGGAACACGTCAACGAGTTGTATACCTCGGGGAAGATGCCTGGTCTGGCGCACCTGTATATAGGCGAGGAAGCCGTGGCGGTTGGCGTGTGCCAGGCGCTGCGGCCCGACGACTACATCACCTCCACGCATCGCGGCCACGGCCACTGTCTGGCCAAGGGGGCGTCGGCAGACCGGATGTTCGCCGAGCTCTTGGGCAAGGCGCCGGGGTATTGCAGCGGGAAGGGCGGATCGATGCACATCGCCGACCAGGAGCGCGGCAACCTGGGGGCCAACGCCATCGTGGCCGGTAGTACCGGGATTGCCGCCGGCGCGGCCTTTGCCGCCAAGCGCGCGAGGAGCGACCGGGTAGCGGTCTGCTTCTTCGGCGAGGGCGGATTGGGCCAGGGGATTCTCTACGAAGTGATGAACATGGCCGCGCTGTGGACGCTTCCCGTCATTTTCGTCTGTGAGAACAACCTCTACAACGAGTACACGCCCTATGCCGAGACGACTGCGGGCGATCTCCTGGCGCGGCCGCGGGCGTTCGGCATCGTAGCTGAGGAGACGGACGGTCAGGATGTGCGCGCCGTCCATGCCGCCGCGGGCCGGGCCGTGGCGCGGGCGCGCCGGGGCGAGGGCCCGGCGTTCCTGTTGTGCCAGACCTATCGATTCCTGGGGCACCATGTCGGAGATGTCAACCGCGGGTACTACCGGACCAAAGATGAGGAGCAGCGGTGGCGGGCTGAGCGCGATCCGCTGCAGATCTTGATGACATGGCTGATCGCGGAGCGGATTGCGACATCGGAGGAGTGCGCACGGGTTGGTGAACAGGTGCGCGCGGAGGTCGCCGCAGGTCTGCAGTTTGCCCTCGCCGCGGCCTATCCAGATCCCAGCGAGGTCGACACGCATGTCTACGCCTGAAACGCGAACCTACACAAGCTACACAACCTACACAATCACCTGCAACAACACACTCACGCTGGTAATTGTGTAGGTTGTGTAGGTTGTGTGGATTGTGTAGGTAGAGGTGTTACCGATGACCAGTGACCCCGCATCAACCGTTGTCGCCACCCGTGAGATTACGTTTGGGCAGGCTGTGCGGGAGGCGCTGGCCGAGGAGATGCGGCGGGATCCCACGGTGTTCATCATTGGGGAGGACGTGGCAGAGGCCGGTACGCCGTTCAAAGTGCTGTCCGGCCTGGTGGAAGAGTTCGGGCCGGCGCGGGTCATCGACTCGCCCATCTCCGAAGCCGGCATCACGGGGCTGGCGGTCGGCGCGGCCATGGCGGGGATGCGTCCGGTCGTGGACATCATGTTCGGCGACTTCATCACCCTGGCCATGGACCAGATCGCCAACCAGGCCGCCAAGGTGCACTACATGTCCGGCGGCAAGTTGAAGGTCCCGATGGTCGTGCGCACCACTCTGGGGGCCACCCGCCGCTCTGCCGCGCAGCACAGCCAGAGCCTGCAGGCCTGGGTCAGCCACGTACCGGGGCTAAAGGTCGCCCTGCCGTCAACGCCCTTCGATGCCAAGGGACTCTGGAAGACGGCGATCCGCGACGACAACCCCGTCGTCATCTTCGAGGACAAGTTGATGTACCCGCTGAAAGGGCCGGTGCCTGAGGGCGAGTACGCGATTCCCTTCGTGACGATTGTGGCGACCAGCAGCATGGTGCAGGTGGCGCTCCGAGCCGCGGAGATGCTGTCGCCGCTGGGCATCAGCGCGGAAGTGGTCGATCCGCGCACGACGGTCCCCCTGGACGCGCGCGCTCTGGTCGACTCCGCACGGAAGACCAGCCGGGTGATGGTGATGGACGAGGGCTACGAGCGCTACGGCGTCACCGCCGAACTCGCCGCGGTTATCGCCGAGGGAGCCTTCCACTATCTCGACGCCCCGGTCAAGCGCCTGGGGGCGATGCACGTGCCGGTGCCATTCTCGCCGGTCCTTGAAGATCTCACCGTCCCCACACCGGAGCGCGTGGTGGAAGTTGCAAAAACGTTATGCGGAAAAAGATGAGTCTACCCGGTCTACCCAGTCTTCCCAGTCTACATGCCAATGCTTTCCTTGCAGGGTAGTAGGACTGGGAAGACCGGGAAGACTGGGAGACTGGGACGACCTGTCGTTAGAGGGGTGATGAAGGTGGGGATCAAGACATTTGGTTTGATGGCGGTGGACTGGGAAGAGCGGGTGAACTTCGAGCGCCTGCGCACCGAGCGCCTGGCCCGGGTGAAAAAATTCCTG
>VBAI01000309.1 GCA_005882295.1 Candidatus Segetimicrobium genomatis
CCAAAGAGGACCGACATGACGCTCTTGAAGATGTTCGCCCCACCCAACCCCACCAGCGCGGCGTAGGCCAGGAGCAGCACCGAGAAGTACTCCGGCGGCCCCCACGTCAGCGCATAATCCGCCAGGGGTCGGGCGAACAACGTGAACATAATGATGCATACGGTCCCTGCGATGAATGCCGAGAGAGCAGAGCCCGCGAGGGCCCGAGAGCCCTGCCCTTTCAGCGCCATCGGATAGCCGTCAAAGGCGCTGGCCACAGACATCGGGGTCCCGGGAATGTTGAAGAGGATCGAGGTGACCGACCCGCCAAAGATGGCGCCCATATACAGCCCGGACAGAAAGATCAGACCGGTGTGGGGTGCGAGCCGAAAGACGACCGGCAGCAGGAGCGCGGCGCCCTGAGTCGGGCCCAGCGCGGGGATCACACCGATGATGGTCCCGGTGATCACGCCGGCGAAGCCGGCGATAATGTTGACCGGCTGGGTGGCCACCCCCAGTCCGAACAGCAGGTCGTGTAGCGTCCCCGACATTCCAGCGCTCCCCGGGCCGGCGGGCGCCTACCCGAAAAATGGGATGATGGTATACATGCCTCGCGGCAGCAAGATCGCCAGCACGCGCTCGAACAGGTAGAAACTCCCGAACGAAATCGCCAGGCTGAGCGCGATCGCCACGGGCCAGTGGTGTTTCCCTACAAACCGGGTGTAGACAAGAACGTAGACCAGTGTCGCAGTGTAGAACCCCACGACATACGTCAGGGCCAGCATCGCAATTCCGGTCGCGGCCACTTTGAGCACCGACACGAGCCCGGTCCGATTCTCAAAAAATGCGTGTACGGAGGGATCGCTTCTGAGCACCTGCCCCATGACGACCGCACTGCAAATCGCCAGCAGCAGCGCCAACCGGAACGGCAGCATTCCTGGTTGGGGCTGTCCCCCCGACCAGCCTGAACCGACAGACCTCCCCTGCACCATGACGGCGATGGCAAACGCGAGAAAACCCAGCGCGGTGAGAATCTCCGCTCTTCGCACCGTTGCCCCCTGAAGTCCTATCGCTTGCTGATCGGGCTCAGCAAACCGCCCTTGGTCATCAGGTCTCGATGCAGCGCGTTGGCTTCCTCGAGCCACTTCACAAACGGCGGCCCGGTCATGAACTGACCCTTCAAGGCGTTGTCGTCGATATACTTCTGCCAGTCGGAGGATTGCGTGACGCTCCGCAGCAGGTTGATGTAGTACTCCTCGGCTTCCTTGGGGATGCCGGGCGGGGCAAAGATCCCGCGCAGCATGAGGTAGGACACATCTTTGCCGGTGGCATCCTTCATCGTGGGGATGTCTTTCCAGTCAGGCAGATCAATCCGCTGGTTGTACAGCACGGCCAGGGGCCGGACGCGGCCGGCCTTCCAGTGCCCCACGCATTCTGACGGGTTGTTGACCGTGGAGTCGACCTGCTTGCCGACCAGGTTGGCGCAGACCTGCCCGCCGCCGGAGAGCGGGAGATAGGTAAATTTGACGCCGAAGGCCTGCTCGAGTTGAATGGTGAGAATCTGGTCTTCCTGCGCCGAGCCGGTTCCGCCCATCTTGAACTCGCCGGGCTTTTGCCGCACCGCGTCCATGTACTCTTGCGCGGTCTTGTAGGGCGTGTCGGCGTTCACCCAGAGGATGAAGTAGTCCAGCGCCATCATGGCCAGCGGTGTCAGCTGGTCATACTTGAAGGGGATGCCGGTGTTCATCGGCGTGGTGAACAGGCTGGAGAGCGTGATCACGATCACGTGTGGATTCCCGCGCGCGAATTTCACGTACAAGAACGCCTCTGCGCCCGCTCCACCCGCCTTGTTGACGACCAGAAAGTTCTGGGAAGCCAGATTGTTCTTTTGGAGAACGGCGGAGATGAAACGCGCCATCAGGTCGGCGCCGCCTCCGGTTCCGGCGGGGACCACAAACTCCACAGGTTTCGTCGGCTGCCACCCCGGCGCGCCCGCCACGGGTGAGACGGCCAGGAGCGCGACCCCCAGTCCCACGACCACAGCCGCTCTGAACCACCTGATCATCCGCTGCACCCCCTCGGTTCGATTGCCCTCGGATTCCCTCACGAACAGTTCGGGCCTGCCCTTGCGCGTCGCGCGGAGAAGGCAGGCCCGTGTGTCATCGGTGGCGCTCACCGGCTAGGCCGGTGGCTGGTCTTTCTCCAGTTCCTTGTGGAAGGGGATGACGCCGGGGATCAGCCACTTCTCCCACATCTCGTCAACCTTCGCCTGGAAGTAGGCGATATCGTCGTCGGTGAAGTGCGCGAAGCGCCCTTGCCGCAGCAGGTAGTCCCGCACCGGCTTGCGCCTGGAGCGCTTCTCGGCAATGCCTTTGGTGCGACCGTAGAGTTTCAGCACCCGGTTTTCGACCTCGTACAGGGGCCAAATGCCGGTGTCCACGGCCAGCTCCCCCAGTTCGTGGGACAGCATCGGATCGTAATCCCACCCCTTGGGACACGGATCCAGGGAGTGGACGAACGTCGGCCCGCCAATCGTCAGCGCCTTGCGGACCCGGTTCATCATCTCCACCGCATACGACGCGCAGACGGTGCCCACGTACTTGGTCTCCGGATGGCCGGCGGCCAGCATGCCGGCGACGTTCTTCTTCCAGCGGCTATGCATGATCCGCTTCACCTTGCCCGGCGGGCTGAACGTAGTATGCGCGCCGTAGGGCGTCATGCCGGACAGCTGGATATCGGTGTTGGCGTACGACTCGTTGTCGTAGAGAAGGATGAGCACGTTGTACTGCGGATGGGTGAGCGTGGCGGAGATCGCCGACAGGCCCATGTCGGCACCGCCGCCGTCCCCGCAGAACGCGATGACGTTGATGGGTTCTTCTTTCATCTTCCCCTTGCGCATCAGCGCTTTGAGGGCCGCGGCGGTCCCCAGGCCGGCCGAGCCCGAACTGCCCAGCTGGGTGTGCATCCACGGCACGACCCATGACGTGCTGTAGTAGGTCGTGTTGGCCACGTACATGCAGCCGGTGCTGCCCAGCACGATGGTGCGCGGCCCGGCGGCCTTGACCATCA
>VBAI01000045.1 GCA_005882295.1 Candidatus Segetimicrobium genomatis
GACACGTCGGTGAAGCTCACGCCGGCGCGGACCGCCTGTCCCGCCGGCGGCTGCACTGGGTTGTCGGTGTTGGTGTCGTGGGTGCCGACGAGAATCTGGCGCTTCGTGTTTACCCGGACGTATGGGCAGCGGGCGCCCGCGTTGCACGGAATGAACGCCAGGGGCTTGATGTTTTCAGGATCGTGTACATCGGCGACGATGACCCCATACAGGGTCGGTGGACCCGCATAGCCGCCCAGGTAGGCAATCCCGTCGTAGACGCGAGGGGTGTTGAAGCCTGACCCCAGACCGACCAGTTTGGCGTATGGCGTCCGCCACTCGACCTTGAAGTAGTTGTGGCCGACGACCTCAAAGTTCAGGCTCTTGGAGTAGGCTTTCGTCTGCTGCAGCGTGAGGTTGAACACGCCGGCCGGAGGTGGCGGCGTCTCGACCTGCGTGGCGGTCCCCTGGCTGCCCGCCGGAACCGGCATGAAGAAGATCAGGAATGCGATCAAAAGGAAGGATAAGGCCATCCGCATATTCTGTTTCCCTCCTGGACCGGGGTATCGGCGGGTTTCTATATACTGGAACAGGCTACCTGCTCTACTCCGTCATCGCGAGCGCAGCGAAGCGATCTCCTCCCTGTGGAGATTGCCACGGGGCTTCGCCCCTCGCAACGGGGGATTGCTTCGGCACACTACGCCTCGCAATGACAGAATGGGGACGCGCCTCGCAATGACGGAAGAATCACTCCTCGATGATTTCCGCGGAGTGTTCCATCGTGACGCAGCCCTTCAAGGTTTGGGCGACGGGGCAGCGGCGCTCGAACACAGCGATCGCGCGCTCAGCTTCCTCGCGCTTGCCCTTGGGAATCTTAAGGTGGTATTTGGTGCGGAGATGCGTGAGCTTCAGGACACCTTCGGGGGCGTCGACGGTGCCTTCTGCTTCCGTCCAGAGCTTGTCGGGGTGACTGGGTATCCCACGCGCTTCCAGCGCGCCGGCGAGGGTGCCGGTGAGTCAGCCGGCGGCGGAGGCGACGAGATAGTCGAGGGTCGCGGGTAACTCCTCTTCGGGGGTCATCTTGTAGAAGTCGGCGACTTCCGCGTGCACCCCGAAAAAGATTGGGTCCTCGAAGCCGGCGACGTAGGCGCGGCGCTTGGGGCGTTTCTCCTGAATGACTTTGACCTTGGAGATGTAGACGGGATCGCTCATCGCTGGGCCTCCGAACTATGAGATTGCCACGGGGCTACGCCCCTCGCAATGACAGCCAGTCAGTCATCGCGAGCCCCGAAGGGGCGTGGCGATCTCATTCAAGAAGATTGCCACGGCCCACTCCGTGGGCCTCGCAATGACAGATACCCCCTCACCCTGCCCTCTTCCCCCACAGGGGGGAGAGGGAAATGAGGAACAACCTAGAAACCCCATCCAACCCAACCTGTCATGCTGGCATCCTGACATGCCATCGTCCCGCGCCCATGCCTGGAGCCGGCCCCCGGTTCACGTGGAACCTGAGGCCGAGGCCAGAACGTGGCCTGCGCAAGCGCCTCCGATTCCCAAGTATTATCAGCTCCGCGCCGAGCTTGAGCGGCAAATCGCCGCGGGACAGCTCGCGCCGGGCGCCTTCCTTCCCCCAGAACGCCTGCTCCTGCGGCAGTACGGCGTAAGCCGCACCACCCTGCGGGAGGCGCTGCGTCCCCTGCTCCACGAGGGCATGCTACTGTCGGTCCGCGGCAAAGGGATCATGGTCGCGAAACCGGCAATCCGCCAGGCCGGCGACGTGCTGATGAGCTTTTCCGACGTCCTGCGGTCGCAGGGGCTGGAGCCGGGCATCGGCGACATCCGTGTCGCGGTGGATCCGTGTCCGCGCGACGTGGGCATCGCGCTCCAACTCCCCCCCGATGCGCAGGTGGTCCGCGTCGAACGCGTGCGCACCGGCAACGGTCAGCCGGTCAACTTCAGCATCTCGTATATCCCGGCTGCCGATGTTCCGGGATTCACCGCAGAGCTGCTGGCAGAGTCCGGCTCCCTGTACGCGCTCCTGCGGACACGATATGAACTTCACATCGCACGGGCGCAGGACGAGATGTTTGCCCGCCGCGCCAGCACGCGTGAAGCCAGGCTGCTGGGCCTCCGTCCAGGCGACCCCGTCCTGGTGATGAACCGGGTGTGCGCGCTCAGCAGCGGCCGGCCGATCGAGTATGCGCTGTCGGTGATTCGTTCGGACATCTACCGGTACGTGGTGCGGCTGACACCGCCGCGCCCTGTACCATCTGGTACAGGGCCGCGCCCGACTACCCTATGAAGGCGCAGGAAGTCATCCAGCGGATAGCGGCGATGGAAGTGCGCGGTGGAAGCGCCATCGGCCGCGCGGCCGTGCAGGCCCTGGCCCTGGCCGTGGCGGAGTACGACGGCCGCGATCACGCCGACCTGCGCGCGCGGCTGGAGCGCACCGGTCAGGAACTGCTGCGGCTGACGCCGGTCATGGCCACCGTGGCATCGGCGGCCCGCGGCGCGACGCAGCTGCTGGAGGACCGCATCGCAGCCGGCGCGAGCCTCAACGATATCAAAGCGGCGTTCGAGACCTGGGCCCGCGAAGAGAGCCGGCGCTCGGAGGAGAGACTGGACCGGCTCGCCGAGTACGGCGCCAACGTGATTCAGGACGGCGCGACCGTGATGACACACAGTCTGAGCGATTCCGTGCTGCGGACCCTGCGCGCGGTGGCGCGCCAGCGAAAGAGCATCCAGGTGATCGCCAGCGAGTCCCGGCCGCTGTTTGAAGGCCGCCGGACGCTGGAGGCGGCATCCGAGCTAGGCTTTTCATCCCAGCTGATCCCCGACGCGGCGATGGCCTCGCGCGTGAAGGACGCCACCCTCGCGCTCGTCGGCGCCGACGCCATCCTGCCCTCGGGCGCGTTTGTGAACAAGACCGGAACCTGCCTGCTGGCGCTGGCCGCGGATCGCTTCGGCGTCCCGCTCTATGTCGCGGCAGAGACGACCAAGGTGGACCCACGCACCATCGAGGGACATCCGCCAATCCTGGGTGAACGATCACCCGAGGAGCTCATCCGAGGGTGGACGCTTCCCCGGGGCGTCACCGTCTGGAACCGGTTCTTTGAACTGACGCCCGGGGAGTTGGTGGAAGCGTACATCACAGAAGCGGGCCTGGTCGGCCCCGGCAGCATCGGAGTATTCCGTCAGATGGGAGCGCACACGTGATCGATCTCTACGACCGCATCCTCGGCAGCCTCGCTGCCGGCGCGATCGGCGACGCCATGGGCGCCGCGACCGAGCAGCGCAGCTTCAGCGAGATCCTCAAGCTGTTCGGCAGGCCGGTGCGTGAGTTTCGCAAGCCGCCGCCGGACAGCCCGTTCTCCGGCGGGCGCGAAGCCGGCCAGGTCACCGACGACTCCGGCCAGATGCTAAGGATGGCGCAGGCCATCATCGAGAGCAACGGCTCGCTCACCGTCGACGGCGTCGTGAAGCAGCTGCTGCAATGGGCGGAGGATCCTGAGGTGTTCCGGCGGTTCGCCGGACCCACGACGCGGGCGGCCATCGAGGAATTGCGCAAAGGGACTGATCCGCGAGTGGTGGGCCGCCAGGGACGGTTGACCAGCCTCGGCACCTCCAATGGCGCCGCCATGCGCATCGCCCCCGCCGGCCTCGCGCATCCCGGCGATCTCGAGGGCGCCGTGCGCGACGCCGTGACCATGTGTCTACCCACGCACGCCACCCAGCTGGCCTTCTCCGGCGCGTGCGCGGTCGCCGCCGGCATCGCCCGGGCGCTCGCGCCCGACGCCGATGTTTACGCCGTCGTACAGGCCGCGTTCTGGGGCGCTCGGCGCGGCGAGGAGATCGGCCGCCGGGAAGGCCGCGTCGTGGCGGGGCCGTCGGTCTTCCGCCGCATGGAGATCGCCGTCGCGCTCGCCACCTATGGACGCGAGTTGATGGAGACGACCCAGGAGATCCACGCCCATGTCGGCAGCGGCCTGCACATCGCCGAAGCCGTTCCCGCCGCGGTCGGCATCTTCGTGGCCGCGGGTGGAGACCCGATGGAGGCGATTGCCGGCGGGGTGAACATCGGCGATGACACCGATACCGTGGCGATCATCGCCGGGAGCATGGCCGGCGCGCTGCGGGGATTTGCGGCGGTGCCCAAAGACCTCTACGAGCACCTCGAACGCGCCAACGCGCTGCACCTGACCGACGTCGCACGAGGGCTCGCGGCCGTGGCGCAGCGCGGACAGACTGCTCGGGTTGGAACGGAAGAAAGGAGGTGAGCGGATCAGGGCTGGTGTCACACTCAGCCAGAGGAGGAGGTTGATAGTCGCGATGTGGGCTCGGATGTGGGCAGGCCTTACCGCCTTGCTCGTGGTCGTCGTGGTGGCGTCCCTGTTGACTGGAGTGCTCACGCCAGTGCAGGCATCGTCACCGCAACTACTAACGGCGTCGCCGCAGGCCCAGGTGGCGCAGAAGCCGAAGGTCGTCCTGAAGCTGCTGGCCATCACGGACGACGCGCAGATCAACGCCTGGAAGGAAATCCTCGAGGAGTTCCACAAGATCGACGGCGGCAAGTGGTCGTACGTCGACATCGCGTTTGAGACCGTCCCCTTCCAGGATCTGTTCCCGAAGATAGAGAGCGCGGTGGCGGCCGGATCGGACATGGACATGGTGCAGTCCGACGGCCCGGATATGAAGCACTATGCGTTCTACCGCGCCCTCGTTCCGCTCGACAAGTACTACACCGACGCGGAAAAGAAGCAGTGGCTCCCCCAGTCTCTTGAGGAGGGAAGCTATCGCGGCGTGCTCTATGGCCCGCCGATGATGCAGTCCTGCTCGCTGTTGATGTACAACAAGCAGATGACCGACGCCGCGGGGATCAAGCCGCCCCAGACGTTGGGGAAGAGCTGGACGATGGCCGAGGCGCTGCGAGCGTGGCAGAAGACCACCATCCGGCCATCCGGATCGAGCGTGCCGTCCGTCTGGGGGCTGCGCTGGGGTCAGGGCACCTGGGTCGGCGACTACGAGCACGGCATCTTCCGCCGGTCCAACGGCGCCAAGGGCAGTCCGACCTACAACGGCGTCGGGGATGACGGCATCACCTTCGTCGGCTACATGGACACCCCGGAAGCCATCGAGGCGATGCAGTTCTACCAGGATCTCCACCGCAAGTACAAAGTGACGCCGATCGAGGCCATCCCGCAGATTTTCGAGACGAAGAAGTCTGCGTTCATGGTCACCCCGGACAACCGTATCGGCGAGCTGAACCGCCTGTACGGCGAGGGGAAGTTCCCCTGGGGCGTCACCGGCATCCCGTACTTCAAGACCCAGCTCTGCCACACCGGCAGCTGGCACTACGGGATCTCGCCCGTCACCAAACACTTCGACGAGGCGCTGGCCTACGTGAAGTTCGCCAGCAGCGACGCGGGAGCGCGCATCTGGTACAAGCACGTCCGCCAGCTGCCCGCCAACGTCGCCCTGCTGAACACCCTGCCGGAGTACAAGCCCGGGGCCTCGCAGGCCATCTGGGTCGAAGCGATGAACAAGATCGGTGTCCCGCGGATTCAGACTCCGGGCTACACCGAGTACCAGCAGGTGTTCGCAGAGGTCAGCCTCAACATCATCTCCGGCGCGAACGTGGCCGAACAGATGAAGGCGGGCGCTGCGCGCGCGCAACAGCTGGTCGCCAAGTACAAGGGATGGAAGTAGCGGATCCGGACCGGGGCCGCCGCGTGGTGGCCCCGGTCCCTCCTCTCACGGCGGACTGATGTGAGCGCGGTCGCGGCGCAGGCGATGCCCCAGGCCCGGCGGTGGTGGACCACCCGCCGGCGCAGCCACGCCATTGCCCTGCTGTTTGTGATCCCGGCGCTGATGAACTTTGCCGTCTTCCGCTACCTGCCGATACTGGCCGCCGTGCGCAGCAGCCTGTGGCAGTACACGTTGTTGGGCGGGTACGGGCAGTTTATTGGCCTGCAGGCCTACGGGCGGATGCTGGGCGACCCTATCTTCTGGAAGTCGCTCCAGGTCACGGCGGCGTACGTCGTCATGAAGGTCCCGGCCCAGATTGCGCTCAGCATGGGCCTGGCCCTGTTTCTGGCGCGGGAGAACCGGTTTGCCGCAATCGTGCGGTCAGCCATCTTCGCGCCGGTCGTGTCGTCCATCGTGGTGGTGTCGGTGATCTGGGCGCTGATGTACCACGTGCAGCTGGGCCTGATCAACAGCATCATCACCAGCGCCGGGCTGCCGCGGATCGCGTTCCTCTCCAACGCCGATCTCGCCCTGGTGGCCATCGTCATCATGATGGTCTGGAAAGAGATCGGCTTCAGCTTGATCATCCTCATGGCCGGCCTGAAGGGCATTCCGGACATGTTCTACGAGGCGTCGCGGATCGACGGGGCCAGCGGCTGGCAGCAATTCTGGGGCATCACCCTGCCCCTGCTCCGCCGCGTGCTGATGTTCGTCGTCGTCACGCAGACGATCTTCTCGTTTCAGGTCTTCGTGCCGGTGTACACGATGACGCACGGCGGGCCGCTGGACGCGACCAAGGTCATCGTCTACTACATCTACCAGAACGGGTTCTTGTTCCAGGACATGGGCTACGCCGCGGCGATGTCCACCGTCACGCTGGCCATCCTGCTGGTGGTGAGCGCCGTGCAGATGCGGCTGCTGCGGTCGGAAGTGGAGTACTAGAATGCCGTCATCGCGAGCGCCAGAGGCGCGTGGCGATCTCTCACCTGGAGATTGCCACGGGGCCTACGCCCCTCGCAACGGGGGAGATTGCTTCGCCCCTTCGGGGCTCGCAATGACAGAAGAGGATGGGGCCTCGCGGTGACAAGGGGCGACACATGTTGAAGCGCGAGGTCCTGGTCGAGCGCGTGCCTGTCCCGTGGGCGACAAGTTTCTCGCGGTGGCTGCAGTCTGCGATGCAGCAGACCTGGTTCTATGCGCTGGGCGCGGTGGTGCTGGTGATCTACGTCACGCCGTTCCTGTGGATGATCCTGGGCAGCCTGCGCCGGGAAGTGGAGATCTTCCAGTACACTTACCCGTTGACGTGGCACACGTTCGTTCCGGTAGAGTGGTCGTTGAAGAATTTCCAGGACGTGCTGGGCATTTCCCCGGAAGGAAAGTCCTTCGGGTTAAACTTCGGACGGGCGCTGATCAACACGGCGCTGGTCTCGGCGGGAGTGGTCGCCAGTTCGCTGGTATTTAACACGATGGGCGCATACTTCTTCTCTCGGCTGGACTTTCCGCGCAAGGGATTCCTGCTGCTGTTCGTGATCGCCACGATGCTGATCCCGTTCGAGGCGGTGATGGTGCCGCTGTACATCGTGGTGCGCTCACTGCACCTGCAGGACAGCTACTGGGCGCTCATCCTGCCCTGGTACGCGAGCCCATTCGTGATTTTCGCCCTCGTGCAGTTCTTCGGGGAGATCCCCAAGGAGCTGGACGAGGCGGCGATCATCGACGGCGTCCCAACGCCGTGCCGGGTCTGGTCACGACCGCATTGCTGGAGTTCCAGTTCATCTGGAACCTGTTCTACTGGCCGCTCATCGCGGTGGGGAGTAAGGAGCTGCAGACGATCCAGGTGGCAATCGCGCAGCAGACGACGCAGACGCAGGTCTACTGGGGCCGCATCTTTGCCGGCTCGGTGCTGGCCTCGGTGCCGGTGATCCTGCTCTTTCTGGCCATGCAGCGGTATTACGTCAAGGGCGTGGTGATGTCCGGTTTGAAAGGCTGATTGTCACCGCGAGGCCCGCAGGGCCGTGGCGGTCTCCTCGTCAAAGGAGATTGCTTCGGGGGGCTACGCCCCCTCGCAATGACTGAGTAAAGAGGTTAGTCGCATGGCTGATGTGCGCCGGGTGATCATCGACACCGACCCGGGGATCGACGACACGATGGCCATCATTTTGGCTCTGGCCTCACCGGAGCTGCGGGTGGAGGGGCTGACCATCGTGCGCGGCAACGTGGGCGTCGAGCAG
>VBAI01000116.1 GCA_005882295.1 Candidatus Segetimicrobium genomatis
ATCCACCTGCAGCACCGGGAGCGCCTTGCCGGGCGCTGCGAGCGCGATCTCCCTGACGGTCGATGCCACCCATGAGGCCGGCCGGTGCAGGATGGCGTGGTAGGCCATCGGCAAAACGTACTGGACGAGGGGAGCTAAGTCGGCGATCCGTTGCCCGACGAGCAGCTCACGCTGAGCAGGCGCCAGCGGAACCACAAACAGCCCCGTCAGCAGATCAGATCGCACGCTCCGAAGGCGCCGGACCGTCTCGCGGACAAATCCCGTGATGACAGCGCACTTGAAATCCGTCCACTGCTCCAGCGCATTCGTGAGAATCCACGAGGCCCGGCCCGCCACCGCCTGCACCGGGACAGACACTTGGGCAAACTGCTCGAATTGCCGGATCGTGTGGGCATCAAAACTGCAGTGCTGAGGGTCCGCCCCCGGCCGGCACTCCAGCTCCCAATGCAGGGGCCAGCGGACGAAGTCGAGCATCAACCCGTCAAGGGAGTGCACCTCAGCGAGCCGGAGCGCGAGATCCAACCGGCGATGCGCATACTCTTCGTAGGTCGGCGTGATGCCAATGTACCATTCCATCGGGGCCCGACGCCTCCCAGTTGCTGTCACAGGCCAGAGCTCGGGATGCTCGAAGACGGCTTTATTGCGGTTCCCATGGTCTGAAAAGCAGGCGATGCTTCCGAACCAGCGCAGCCCAAGGGAATGCGCCACGCGGATCCACGCCTCATCGTACGTCTCAGACTCGGTGAAGATCGCGTTGACGCCGAATCCTGCCAGTCGTTCGAGCACATGAACAGCACCCGCATCGGAGGCCTGAAGCTGCAAGAATTTGTCGGCGAAAAAGAAGGCGCCTACGATCCGCTCGGTCATCGCGGCCCTACCCTTTGAGGCCTGAGAGCGCCTCAAGCCCTCGCATGTACTGGCGCTCGAGCAAGAAGAACACCGCCAGCGGCGGGAGGACGGCCAGCGCGGCGGCCGCCATCCAGAGATGATAGTCGACCAAGAAGGTCGAGCCCAGTCCCATCAGGGAGAGCCCCAGAGGCAGCGTGAACCTCTCCTGCGAGGACAGCACGACGAGCGGCCAGAGAAACAGGTTCCACGATGTCAGAAATGTGGTGATGCCCAACGTCACGATCGCCGGTCCGAGCAGCGGGAAGACCAACCTGAGGAAGATCTGCATTTCGCCGGCCCCATCGACCCGGCCGGCATCCAGCAACTCTCCCGGAACCGTGATGATGAACTGCCGGGCCAGAAAGATGCTCTGACCGGTCAGCGCGAAAGGAATCACCAGCGCCCACAGCGAGTCGATCATGTGCAGGCGGCGGACGATCAAGAACAGCGGAATGATCACGGATGAAAATGGAAGGAGCGTCGTCGACAGCATGACCCACAGCAGGGTGTCCCGGAGCCGAAACTGGAACTTGGCGAAGCCATAGCCGACGATCGTGGAGAGTAGGATTGAGGCCATCGTTGTGATGACGGCGACCATGACGCTGTTCGCCATGAATCGCGCCAGATTTTCTCCGGCAAAACGGGGCTCCAGGAGCGCCCGCAGAAAGTTCTGCGGCTGCCAGACTGGGGGGATCCACCGGATCGGCACGGTGAGGACATCCTGCGGCCGTTTGAGTGCCGCAGACACCATCCACAGAAATGGCAGCAGGGAGAAGATCGAGTACGCCGACAACAATGCGTGCTGGCTCAGCCGGATCAACCTGTGGTACGCGCCCGGCATCCGCGAATGGCCTCCGGATGTCACTCGTAGAATGAGTACGGCAACTGCCGCGCGGCCAGCAGCGCAAACACGAGACAGATTGCCAGAAAGACCATGCCGGCGGCGCTCGCGTAACCGGCGCGCTGAAACTGGAAAAATGTTTCATACATGAAAATTGGGAGCGCGCGAGTGGCATCAGCCGGGCCGCCGCCGGTGAGCATGAAGATGGGTTCAAACAAGCCGATCACGGTGACGAAGCCACTCACCACGACGAACACGGTGATGGGACGGAGCAACGGCATCGTGATCCTCGAGAACACCTGCGTGGCTGAGGCTCCATCCATCAGGGCCGCTTCCTGAAATTCGCGCGGCACGCTTCGCAGCCCGGCCAGGAACACCATGGTGTAGAGACCGGTCATCTTCCAGACGACGAAGATGGCCACCGCCAGGGGCGCCAGCTGGCGCGTGGAGGTCCATCGCAGGCTGCTCCACTGAGAAAGACCGACCCCCTCAAACAGACCGGCCAGCACGCCCTGGTTCGGCAAGAAGATCAGCTGCCAGGCCAGGCCTGTGGCCACCCAATCGGTGACCACGGGGGCAAACACCGCCAGTTTGTAGAAACGCGACAGGCGCAGGCCCGAGTCGTTCAAGGCCACGGCCAAGACGAGGGCCAGAGCCACGATGCTGGCCAACGCGATCCCTGTCATCGTCAACGACGCCAGCAGGGCATGGTGAAACTGCGGGTCGGACACCAGGCCGGCATAGTTCGAGAGTCCAATGAAGTGCGCGGGGCGCCCAATTCGCCAGTCCGTCGCACTGGCGACCACAGCCAATGCCACGGGAAGAACCCAAAAGCCCGCAAAATACAGAGCGGCAGGCGAGATAAACAGGAGTCCGAATTTCGTCTGATAGGTCAACTGGATCCGTCTCATACCCTCTGCAACACTCAGGGGGCGCTGGAAACCCGCGCCCCCTGGGCTTTCCGCGACGGCCGCCGGGGCAGGCTACTTGGTTCCCATCAATCGCCCTAACTCCGCCTGGAGCAGGCGGCCAGTCTCCGCAGGTCGCATTTGGTCATAGACGACGCGATCAATCGCGCGGATCAGGGCCTGCCCCACCTCATCAAAGTTGTGCGTCACGTAGTCAATCTTGTATGTGGTGAAGGCACTTTCCCACGCTTTCAGCCACGGATTCTTCGCCAGTTCCTGCTTGTATCCGGCCGATTGGTAGAAGACCTTCTTCGGGTGCGTGTAGCCCACGGTCTTGAACCACCACACCGCCTGCTCCGTTTCTCCCTTCTTCCCCAACATCGAGGCGAGAAACTGCTGCGCCAGCCGCTGCGAGGCCTGCGGCTTGTTCGCGTTGACCGACCAGCCCCACGACCATTGCACGTTTTGATAGGTGGCGCGATTCTCTGGATCGACCACCGGATGGGGCGCAACGCCGAAGCGGACGTTGGGGTTGTGGGGCGTCATCGCCGGCACGAACCACGTGCCGGCCAGCAGCATGGCCACCCGACCCTGCGGCAGGTCTGCAAACCAGTTGGCCGGGAAGCTCGGATCGTACACCTTGTCGGTCCAGGTGAAGTCGTACAGCAACTGGAACGCGTCGGTGACGGGCTTGGTCGTGACCGCGGGCTGTCCGTTGACCGTCAGGTCAGGCTGCCCGTATTGACGCATCAGGGCGTAGAAATCCTGCGCGTACCACTGAGGAGAGCGAAAATTGGCGAAGAACCCGAAGCGATATCCGATCTGCGTCAGCTTGCCCGCGGAATCGCGCTGTGTCAACTTCTTCGCGATGTCCGCAATCATCCGCCAGGACACCGGTTTGTCCGCTGGCAACGGGGCAACGCCGGCAGCCTTGAACATGTCGAGGTTGTAGAAGAGCGCCAGCGTATTGTACTCGCTGAACAATCCGTACAGTTTTCCATCCCGCTCGAAGATCGACGTCGTCCCCGGCACGTAGGCATCGATCATCTCCTTGGTAGACGCGTACCCGAACACTGTCGGGTCCAGCGGAGCGACGAACTTGTTGTCCGTGAAGACCTTGTAGTGCCAGTCGCCCATGTCCCAGAGGTCCGGCCCAGCACCGCCTGACAGTGCAGAGAGGAGCTTCGCATCATACGCGACGACTCCAGCAAAGGGGATGGCGGTGACCTTCACGCGGACCCCCGGGTGTGCGGCCGCAAACTCCGGAATCCATTTCTTGGAGAGCGCATCCTGCAGCGGAGGGAACTCGTGGACCCAGATCTCTAGGGTTTGCGGCGGTGCGGCCTGCGTTGCCGCACCTGCGAACACGACCAGAGCGGCGACAACCAGCGCAGCCAGAACTACCGGTCCGCACATGGTTCCGCGCATTCTCGTTTCCCCTTTCACGTGCGCCACCTCCCCCGATCAGCGATGTCGCTGGAGCGACGCAGCAGTGCCTTCTACGTGATGCGAGGCTTCCCTTTCGCGCGCGTCTACCTGCGACGCCTGGGCGGTATGACAGCAGGAGGTCGGCCCGAGGCGCGATAAGTGGTGTGGGGAGTTGATCATATGCGCAGGCTGCCTCGAGGTCTGATTACCGTCCTGGTGCTCCTCTCCGCCTCCGCGGGCTGGCAGATGTTTGCTGTCCAGATTCTCATGAATGCCCGGGACGCGCAGCTCGCCGCATTTCGAGACCAGGCCTACCGGCAGACTCGCCAGGTTGCCCAGCTGCAAGAGATGCTGCGAGCGCGGGACAGCAAGGTCATCAACTTGCTGGACATGGTGAGCCGGCAGGACCAGGAACTGGTCGACCTTCGCGCCCAGGTCGATCGCAGCCGGGTCCGGGACCGGATCGAACTCTCCCGCAGCAACCTGTCCATGCTGGCGGCTGGGCTGGAGCACTTCTTCAAAGATAACGGGCAGTATCCGGCGAGGCTGGCCGAACTGGTTCCCAGGTATCTGAACGCCATCCCACTAGAACCGTGCACGAATGCCAGCTACGTCTACCGGCCGATCAGCAGGCCGCGACTGGACTATAGCCTGTCCACCGGCGGCTATCCCGCCACCAGTGAATGCAGTCGCGTCGCCGCGGGCCTGAGCTTCGCTCCCGCGCTCGGTCTGGTCAACCAGCCGTGACTGACCCCTCACCCTCGGCAGTACTGTCGGCCCTTCGGCTCGCTGCGCTCGCTCAGGGCATTCGACTCGACGCACTGGTCGAAGACCATGAGCGAGCCTGCGGCAGCAGGCGAGTCGAATGGCGGGCCCGGAGGGACTCGAACCCCCAGCCTCGCGGTTAGAAGCCGCGAGCTCTATCCACTTGAGCTACGGGCCCGAAGATTCTCGCTGCGCCGACGAAGTCTTTGGCCAGCCTGATATTTTTGATTTGACCGTTTCTGGTACGGACCAGTCTTAGAACCATAATACTGCTTTTCAGCGCCCGCAGGCACAATGGCGCTCGGCATCTGCCCCTTCAATGCCGAACACCGGTGTCTCGGGCAAAACGCACCATCTCACAGACTCACCCCTAGAAGGACCGGCGGGAGGCGGCAGCACAGCCCACGTAGTCCGAAGCGCAGACAGAAGGGGTACAAAGAGCAGTAGGCCAAAACGTTTAGGTAGGGGGCCTCGGGTGCCGGTCAACCTGATCAAGGAATGGCTCGGGCATCGCAGCGGGCGCTTGGCGCTGGCGCTGGGGATCTACGCGCTACTCTTCATCCTTTGGGTGGCCTTCGGGGCCACCCGTCTCCCGTATCGCGATGCCATCGGCGATCTGGCGTTCCCGCCGCTTGGAATCATCGCGGCAGTGCTGACCTGGCGGTTAGGCTCACAGCGGTCGCTTAAACCACGCGCTCGTTTCGCGTGGCGGACGATTGCCCTGGCGATGTTCTCGTACGCGGTCGGCGATCTGCTCTGGGCCTACTATGAGCTGGTGCTGGGCACCAGCCCGTTCCCGTCGCTGGCGGACGACGGATACCTGCTCTTCTACCCCTTGTTCATGGTCGGCCTGGTGAGCTTCCCATCTGCCCCTCAGACGAAAGGGCAGCAGACCAAATTCTGGCTCGATGCAGGCACCGTACTGCTGGGTGGGTGGATGGTCATCTGGTATTTTGTCCTGGGCCCCATCGCCGTTGCGGAGCATACCGACCGGCTGCGTACATTGCTGTCCTCCGCCTATCCGATTGGTGATCTTGTCCTCCTCTTTGGTACAGCGGCACTGTTGCTCCGCCACCCGGAAGGGGGCAACCGCTACGCTCTGGGCTTCCTCGCCGCGGGGATCATCAGCTTTCTCGTCGCCGATGTCGGGTTTGGCTATCAGGACTTGAAGGACATGTACCAGTCAGGGAACTGGCCGGACGCCTTCTGGATGCTGGCGTGGTTCTTGTTCGCCGCCAGCGCTCTGTACCAGGGGTGGTGGGTATCGCAGAAGGCAGCGGCCGACACACCGGCTGTGGAGGAGATCCGAGCCGTCAGCTCGCTTCCCTACGCCGCGGTGGTCTTAGGCTTTGGGCTGCTCATCACCGCGGGCGGGCACGCGGCACCGTATCCTCTGGGTGGTCTGCTGTATGCCGCCATCGCCATGACGGCATTCGTCCTCATCCGCCAGTTGACCGTCATGACGGAAAACCTCCACTTGCTCGCCGACCTGCGGCAACTCGCGACCACCGACAGCCTTACGGGACTGTTAAACCGGCGGGAGTTCTTCAGCCTCGCCGAGCGAGAGTTTGAGCGATTCCAGCGTTACCGGCGCCCGCTCACGGCCATCATGCTGGATGTCGACACCTTCAAGACCATCAACGACCGCCACGGACATCAGGCCGGCGACCTCGTGATCCACACAGTCGCCGAGCACTGCCGGAAGCAACTGCGGAAGATGGATCTGGCGGCCCGCTACGGCGGCGATGAGGTGGTCATCCTGCTGCCGGAGACCGACCTGCATGGCGCGTCGGGCCTCGCGCAGCGACTGCTGGAGGCAATCCAGCAGTCCCCGCTCGCGTTCGGCGAGCAGCTGTTGAAAATCTCTATCAGCGCCGGAGTGGCGGCTGGGAACGGCACCTCCAGCCTCGCCGCGCTGTTGCACCGCGCCGACGAAGCCCTCTACGAGGCGAAGCAGGCCGGCCGGAACAGGATCAAGATCAACGCGGAGCGTTAGATCCGGTGGACCCGCAGCAGTGAGAGTCCGACTGCGCCCACCAGCATCATGGCCGCCGCCCCGGCAAACAGACTGCTGACCTCTGTGGGGTGGGATTCCCACCCAATGTCCTGGCTGAGACGGCGGTAGACCCTGCGCAGTTCCATCGTCGATGTGGCGTGATAGTACGCGCCGCCGGTGATCTCGGCGATCTCACGCAGCGTGTCTTCATCCAACCGCACCCAGATGCTTCGGCCGCCGAGATTGAGGAACGTGCCCTCAGGAGTGCCGATGCCCACCGTGTAAACCTTGACCTCCTGCTCCCGGGCGATGCGCGCCGCGTCTTGTGGCAGCGCGCCGCGGTTGCTCTGCCCATCGGAGAGGAGCACGATGGAACCCGGGGGCACCGGAGGCTGTGGCGGCGCGGCGGGCGCCAGGGGGGAACTGGGACGCTGCCGACCCGGGAGGGCCCAAACGGCCTCGAGTAACCCATCGCCGATCGCCGTCGCAAACTCTACGGTAAGCAGATCGATGGCTTCCAGGATCCGCGTCCGTTCCGCGGTTGGCGGCACGATCAGCGTCGCATAGCTGCTGAAGGTCACGAGTCCCACCTTCAGCCCGCGGGGCAGGATGCGGACGAATTCCTTGGCCGCGGCCTTCGCCGCCTCGATGCGATTCGGGGGCAGGTCATCGGCCAGCATGCTCCGGCTGACATCAATGGAGAGCATCACGGTGTTCTGCACAGCCGGCACCGGCAGCGGCGCCACTGGCCTGGCCAGAGCCACGATGACAGCAGCCAGTGACAGCACCACCAGCGCGGCAGGAAGATGGCGGGTCCACCGGCCTGACACCAGGAGCGCCTGCGCCAGCATCTCCACCTGCGTGTAGGAGATGGGCCGGCGGGCCGGGCGCCGCAGCGCCCACGCATACAGCGCCGCCAGCAGCGGCACGGCGGCAAGCCCAACCAGCATCACCGGCCACTGAAACGTCATGGGATCCTCCGGAACCAGACCAGGGAGAATGCCCCGCCGGTCAGCATGAGCACTCCTGCCACCGCGGCAAGCAGCGACGTGATCTCCGTACGCCGCCGCTCCCACCCGATGTCGCGTCCCAGTTCCCTGGAGACTCGGCGCAGCTCGTCGGCGTTTCGGACCTCAAAATATCGCCCGCCGGTCATCTGGGCGATCTGCTGCAACAGCGTCGAGTCGAATGGCACCAGGACCAGCTGGCCTTCGACCTGCATTACACTCCCCGCGGGGGTGCCGACGCCCACGCCGAAGATCCGGACATTTGCATCTTTGGCCAGCGAGGAGGCGACGGCGGGATCCACCCCAAGGTTGCTGATCCCATCAGAGAACATGAGGATGGCGGCAGGCGGTAGCGCCGCCGGTGACCCACCGGGTGCGGGGGCCGGAAGCATAGGGATCGCCGGTTGCTGGGCGGAGATGTTCAGCCGGTCACCAAGCAGTTCCCTGCGTTCGGGCAGCGCCTTCAGCGCCTCGATGATCGCCGAACCTACGCCGGTCGCCTGTTGGACCTTCAACCCGGCAATGGCGTCCCGCAGCGGCTGCCGCTCAGTCGTGGGGGGCACGAGCACCTGCGCGTAGTCGCTGAACGTGATCAACCCCACCTTTGTGGACCCCGGGATCCACTGCAGGACCTGGAGCGCCGCCTCTTGTGCGGCCTTCAGCCGGTTGGGCTTGACGTCCTCGCCGATCATGCTCTTGCTGACATCAATCACAAGAATCAGCGCCGCGCGGTTGGTCGGCAGCGGAATGGCGGCGATCGGCCTGGCCATGGCCAGCGTCAACAGCGCGACCGCGGCGACATAGAATCCGACCGGGAGATGCCGGCGGAGCGCGGATGGTCTGATCCACAGGTGGCGGAGGAGGTGTGCGTCGGCCAGTGCCGCCTCCGCGCGGCTCCGCAGCCGTTGGACGCGCACGTATCCCCACAGCAGCAGGGGAGCTGCCAGGGTGCCCCACAGCATCACCGGCCAGCTAAACTCCACCGGCCCC
>VBAI01000015.1 GCA_005882295.1 Candidatus Segetimicrobium genomatis
TAGTGCCGTACCAACTTGATAGTCATGTGTAGCTCACGAGCGATTCCACAGGTACTAAGAAAGGACGATGTGGCGAATCAAGTTGGTACGGCACTAGCGAGCCTCGACGCCGAGCGCCGTCGCAGCTTCCGCGGCGGCGCGTTCCCCGGTTTCGAGGGCCCCATTCACCGTGCCATCCTGGTCGTCTGTCGACGTGGCTTCGCCGGCGAAGAACATGGTGTCATCGACGGGTGCGGAAAGCGCGGCGCGGGCATTCCCGCCCCCCACAGCGACATAACTGTAGGCGCCGCGTGCGAACGGGTCGCCGCCCCAATCGTGCGTCAGGCCGCCCTCGAACTCCTCACGCGCGAGCTCGGGCTCGTTGAGCAACGCCCCGAAGCCGTTCAACGCGCGCTCGATGAGCTCCGCTTCTGCAATGCCGCTCAGCGCGACCGCCTTCGGGCCCCCCACCCACGCGACGACGAGTGTGCTGCGGACGGGTAACTGCGTCCAATACGTCACAAACGATTGTCGCTCACAGCGAAAGAACGCGGCATCACGATAGCGCCCGTCTCGAACTCGCTCCCAGAACGCCGACCGGAACCATAACGCGACCTTGACCACGTGGCCCATCTCGATGCTCTGAAGCGCTTTGATCTTCGCATCCGGCAGGTTCGGGTCGAAGGCGACCGCGAGTTCGTCGCCGCGACGACGTAAGACGCCGACCGGAAGCGTCAGAATCGCGGTTCGCGCATGCACCGTCTGCGACTCACCGCCACAACTCATATCAATAGCGACGGCACCACGGCGCCACGAGATTCGTCGAACGATCGTTGACAGCCAAATCCGAACGCCCGCGGCGACGCACGCATTGCGGAGATGCTCGAACATCGGCCCGTAACCGCCGAGCGGCCGCGCAATCGCGAAATCGACTCCCGATCGCATCTCGCTGGCAATCGCACGCGCGCTCGCGATCGCCGGATCGGCAGCATCGAATCCCTCGACAAATGCCCGCGCTGCCCTGGCCGTTTCTCGCGTCGCCCGATCCCGCTCGAACCTGCGCAGGAACCGGTCGACGCTCTCGTCGTCGGGAAGCGCGCCGGCTGCTTCAAAGATGCCGGCAGTCGACGATAAGTCCCAGTCCTCGCGTCGAAGTTCGCCGTCCTTGGAGCACGTCCACCCCTCGCCCTCCGTGTCGATGGCCGCGGCTCCCGCTTCGCGGAGCAGTTGCACCGTGAGCTCGCCGCGGCCGTGGATGAATTCTGCGCCAAGTTCCGCCGGCGTCGCGTTCCGCGCTACGGGACGCGACCACACCCGACCGCCCACACGGTCGCGTGCCTCCAGCACAAGCACTCGCACCGAGCGGCCGGCGAGGCTTCGCGCCGCCGCCAAGCCTGCTGCGCCGGCGCCGATCACGATAGTGTCCGCGTCCACGCCCACAAGCATATCAACCAATGTATCCTTCCACGGTCTTTTCGTCGCGGACCTTTGCGTCATCCGGGTTAAGTCCAGCGGCGCGGCGCGCTTGGCGTTGGTGAAGAAGGTCCCAGCACTGATCAAGGGTGACCCCGATGCGGCTGAGGCGATCGCGTTCCGCGTCCGTCGCTTGTCCATGAGACTCTTTCGCCCAGATCTCATGTTCCTCACGAGTCAACTCGTTGATCGCGTCGAAAATGGTTCTATCTTCCATCACACCATCTCCCCTCGTGTCATGCGGCCGAAGTGAAATTCTGTGGAGCGGGGAACGGGAATCGAACCCGCATCCCCAGCTTGGAAGGCTGGAGCTCTACCATTGAGCTATCCCCGCACAACAACAGTCTACCTGGTCTACCTAGTCTACCTGGTCTACTTGGTCTCAAAGGACGGTCCGCACCGTAGGTAGACCAGGAAGACCAGGTAGACCAAGAAGACCAGGTAGACGCCTTTGTACTTGTGGTGGGCGGGGAAGGATTTGAACCTCCGAGGGCCATTAAGGCCGGCAGATCTACAGTCTGCTGCGTTCAACCAGGCTTCGCTACCCGCCCACGCATACGGCCAGAAGCCGGCGGAACCCGCCGGCCGAAGTCATTATAGACTGGGAGGGCACGCCCGGTCCACTTCGAATTCAAGCAGAAGACATGCAGCGCAATGGCCCGTCTTCTCAACGAGAGTTGTGGCTGGAGCACTGGCGAGACGAGGGCGACGCCGCCTTCCTCTATCGACGCATCGCCGCGGCGGAGACCGACGCCAAGCGGGCCAAAGTCTTCGCGGACCTGGCGCGCGTGGAAGAACAACATGTCGCGCGCTGGGAAGAGGTGCTGCGCAGCGCGGGGACCGGGCTTCCGCCGCTCCAACCCAGCCTCCGCGCGCGGATCATGGCGCTGATCGGCCGGCTGCTGGGCTGGCGGTTGCTGGCGTCGATCCTGCTCGCCGAAGAAGGCCGCGAAACCAAAGGGTATCTGCGCGGCGCGCTGCACTACGATGACCCCACCGCCTCCAAGACCGCGGCGGACCTGGCGAAAGAGTCGGCGGACCATGCGATGCAGCTCGGCGAACTGCTGGGCGTCTCAGGTGAGCCATGGCATCGCATCGAATCCGGCGGATTCCTGCGAAACGCGGTCTACGGTTTCAACGACGGCCTCACCGCGAACTTCGGCCTGGTGATGGGCGTGTTGGGCGCCAGCGTCCCCCATCACCTCGTGCTGGTCTCCGGCGCCGCGGGGCTCATCGCCGACGCGCTGTCGATGGGCAGCAGCGGATTCCTCGCGGCCAAGAGCGAGCGGGAGGTGTACACGCACGAAATCGCGGTAGAACGCGAGGAGCTGGAACTCATGCCCGACCTGGAAGAGGCGGAGCTGGCCCTGCTCTACCAGACCCGGGGCATGGGATCGGACGCGGCCCGGCGGGCGGCCAAAGAGGTCATGGCAAACCCGGAGCACGCCCTGCAGGAAAAAAGCCAGCTGGAACTCGGCATCGGCGTCGCCTCGATGTCACCGCTGCGAGAGGGGTGGATCACCGGGCTGGCCACCGCGGTCGGCGCATTTATTCCGGTGTTCCCATTCCTCGTGCTGCGCGGGACGCCGGCAATCTGGCTCTCCTTTGCGATCAGCATGCTGTCCCATTTCGGCGTCGGCGCGGCGCGCAGCGTTTTCACCGGCCGCGGCGCGTTCCGCAGCGGATTGGACATGTTCGTGGTGGGCTTGGGGATCGCCGTGATTGGGTATCTGGTAGGAGAGTGGATCGCCCGCACACTCTAGGTCCTGTCTCCTCTTGCCTCGACGCAAGTCATGTGAGAAGGTACGTTCGTGGCCGTCGTAGCCCAGCCTAAAGAAAACCCCTGGGAGGTGGCGCTGCGGCAGTTCCACCGCGCCGCCGACAACCTGCCGCTCAAGCGCGGCATCCGTGAGTTTCTCGCTTACCCGCACCGTGAACTCACGGTGAACTTTCCCGTCCAGATGGACGACGGGTCCGTGCGCATGTTCACCGGGTACCGCGTCCACCACAGCACCGTGCTGGGACCGACCAAAGGCGGCATCCGCTACAGTCTCCGCGTCGACCTCGATGAGGTGCGGGCGCTGGCCATGCTGATGTCCTGGAAGTGTGCGTTGATGCACCTGCCGTACGGAGGAGCCAAGGGCGGCGTCGCCTGCGATCCCGGCCAGCTGTCCCGGGGCGAACTGGAACACCTGACCCGCCGGTACGCCACCGAGATCAGCATCATCATCGCCCCTGACGGCGACATTCCGGCGCCCGACGTCGGCACGAACGACCAGATCATGGCCTGGATCATGGACACCTACAGCATGCACCGGGGTCACTCGGTCCCTGCTGTGGTCACGGGGAAACCGATCAGCATTGGGGGCTCCGCGGGCCGGCGGGAGGCCACAGGACGCGGAGTCATGATTGTCGCCCGCGAGGCGGCGCGGATTCACGGCATCCCCTTTGCCGGCAGCCGTGTCGTGGTGCAGGGATTCGGCAACGTCGGATCGGTGGCCGCCTACCTGATGCATGACCAGGGCTGCCGCATCGTGGCCGTCAGCGACGTCTCTGGCGGGATCTACAACCCCGCCGGCCTGGATCCGCGCGCGGCGCTGCGGCACATGCAGCAGACCGGCCGCGTCGCCGGCCTGCCCGGCGCCGAATCGGTGAGCAATGACGAGCTCCTGGAACTGCCATGCGACTTTCTTGTCCCGGCGGCGATCGAAGGACAGATCACCCAGGCCAACGCGGCACGCATTCAGGCGAAAATCGTCGTCGAGGGGGCCAACGGTCCCACCACCCCCGAAGCCGACGAGATCCTGGCCGATCGCGGGATCCTGCTCGTGCCGGATATTCTGGCGAACGCCGGCGGGGTGACGGTGTCGTACTTCGAGTGGGTGCAGGACCTGCAGGCCTTATTCTGGTCAGAAGACGAAATCAACGAACGGCTGGAGCGGATCATGGTACACGCCTTCAACGGCGTGGTCGAATTGGCCCGTGAGCGCGAGGTGGAGCTGCGTACGGCCGCCCTCATTTACGCTGTCAAACGGGTCGCAGATGCTCTCCTCATACGCGGGATCTACCCCTGAAAACGTCTACTTGGTCTTCTTAGTCTACTTGGTCTTCTTGGTCTACTTGCCCTAGCGCGTAATGGATTGAGGCAGGTAGACTAAGTAGACTAGGTAGACCAAGCAGACTAGGTAGACGCATTTTATGTTTTCGCATTCGGTTCGAATACGACCTTGAAGGCCTTCGATTCTGCTTTGCCCATCGCCGCGCGCAGGGCGTCGCGGTATGCATCCAGCGGAAATCGGTGCGTGACGAGGTGATCCAGGTGGAGGTCGCCGCGGGCCATCCACGCCAAGACCAGCTCCATCGTCTTGGCGGTACGGCCCTGCCACTGTTCGATCCCGTAGACGTAGCTTCCCGTCACGCGCAGCTCTTTCCACCAGATCGGCGTCCAATCCACGCCCGATGGCACCGCCGCGAGCCCCAGCAGGATCACCCGTCCTCCCGGCGCCGTCAGGCGCAGGGCATCGTCGAGGCTGCGCCCGGAGCCCACGCACTCAATGGTGAGATCGGCCCCGCCGATGAGGACGCGCCGGCCGATCATCGGCCGGCGCAGCGTCCCTCCGACGACGTCCGCCAGCTCCGCATAATACCGATCTCCGCGCCGCAGCAGCACGACCGTATTGGCGCCCTGGCGGCGCGCCGCCTCGCCCTGGAACGGATATCTTACCAGCGCAACGATGCGCGCGTTGCTTCCGACGGCGCGGACCGCCGCGATCGCACACTGGCCAATCACCCCGCCGCCAATCACCAGCACGGTACTCCGGTCCGGCGGAGGGCTGCTCAGCAATGGGTGGACCGCGCACGCCATCGGCTCCGCCATCAGCGCCCCTTCGTCCGTCACGCCGTCTGGAATCGATAACACCTGGGACCGGTGGGCCACAAACGAGGCGCTCCAGCTCCCTCCGGTATCCCGGCAGGCACCGATCATCAGACCTGGGCTGAGATGACCCTCCGTGGTCCGGACACACAGGTTGTACCGGCCGGCGGCGCAGAGCGGGCATGCGGGGACGCCCCGAGCCGCACACGGCAACACCGGCTCGACGGTGACGCGCTGCCCCGGCCGCAGCGTGGGGACGGCCCGGCCTGCCTCCAGCACCGCGCCAACATTTTCGTGACCCAGCACGAATGGAAACGACGTCAGAGCGGACATCGCCGGGCTGGTCTCCAGGCGAATCGTGTGTAGGTCGCTGCCGCAGATCCCGCCCAACCGGACGCCGATGCGCACCCACTCGTCCCCCGGCAGCGGAGGCTCGGGGATCTCCCGGAACTGCAACGCGGACGTGCGCGCCATCACGGCCGCGCGGCTGACCGTGCCCAACGCCTTCGTCACGAGAAAACGAGGGATGGTCGGATTGAAAACGAGGGCGCGCATCACAATGCGTCTACCTAGTCTACTTAGTCTCCTTAGTCTACTTAGTCTACTTAGTCTACCTGCAGCCGTTGCACCGTGATGAGACCAGGGAGACCAAGTAGACCAAGTCGACTAAGTAGACGCAATTTTATGCCATTGGGACCTGTCGCATGAAGCCGCGCTCGAGGCGATCGAAGATGTCGCCCAGGCTGGGGCCCGTGATCGTCAGGCCGTGGTTCTTCAAGCCGACCACTGCGCGCTGGGGCGTGGACGACTGCCGCACGACATCGGCAACCGCCTGCGCCAGCTGGATCGTGCCACATGGATAGTTGATCGTCGTCGACGTGATGTTCTCCATCCAGGCGTGCACATGCACGATCGCACCAATCTCCGGGTGTTCCGTGTAGATCGTCCAGTGTTCGATGGCGTCCACGGAGACGCGGCGGGGCTTGACGTGCGGCGGTACGCTGAGGAGCATGACGTTCCGTGCCCGGTCGAACCCCGTAACCAGCAGGATATCGCGGCCGATGACCGTCATGCTGCTCTTGTCAACCCCGCTGGCGCTCATCCAGAAGCGCCGGGCGTCTTTGCGCACGCTGAGGTTCCCATACGACAGCCCGCCGATGCCGTACAGACGCTCGATGTGACGGAGATCCCGCTCGTCCAGCAACTCGTGGATCGGAAACGGGGCCGGGAGCAAGTCCAGGGCGTCCAGGCGTTTGCCGGCGGCGCCGAGTTCGCGCGTGAGAGCGTCGCCGTTCCACAATCCCGGCTCAAGGTCGGTGTGAAACTCATTATCGATCACCAGCTGAGAGGATGCCAGCGGATGCAGCCGCTCATAAAGGTAGTCGAAATAATCCTGTCCGGTCAGATCCGGAATCGGATAGTACCCCTGCTCCAGCGTGACAAAATACGTGTGCACCGTCTCCTGCGTCCGCACCAGGTACAGGCACAGGTTGGCCAGCGACCGCACCAGCAGGGGATACGCCTGGCGCAGGACGTTGTCCGGCCGCTCACTGGTCACCGCGACGGAGAGCACAAAAACTGCCTTGGCCCGGCGACGGTACGGCTTCGGCCGCTCCGCGTCAATGAAATTCACAACCAGGCGGAGGTCCTCCGCCTCAGGATCGGAGGTGAACTCGTGGCCGCGGCGCTGGAAGACCGCCCGCAGCCCTTGCGCGAGGCGCGCCAGGACGGGATCGGTGTAGTCGCCGACAAAGGTAAAGATCATCGATGTAACAATATTCGGCGTTAGCCGAGGATGCCCTGGGCATGGCGACCGCGGATGGGGTGGCCTTCGGCAAATCGAGAGAGCCGGAACATCGACACATCAATGCCCGCTGTCTCGCCGGCGATGATCGCCGCCAGCACCTCGCCCAGCGCCGGGCTGAGCTTGAATCCGTGGCCGGAAAACCCCGCCGCGATGTGCAGGCCGCCAATACCGTCGACAGCCCCAAGGACGGGTTGCCAGTCAGGGGTGATGTCGTACAAACTCGCGTACCCGCGCCGGACCTCCGCGTCCCGGGCTCCCGGGTACCGGCGAGCCCACATCTGGCCGACCCGCTCGACAAAGTCGAGGTCCACGCCGCGGTCGAATGCGTCTGGGGACACGATCTGTTCTGCTTCCTCCTCCAGCACGCCTGCCAGCACCGTATTCCCCGCCTCCGGCCGGACGTAGAATCCCTGGGCCAGGTCCTCGATCACGACACCCAGGGCGCCAAATCCCGGCGGGGGCGCCAGCTGCACTACCTGCTGGCGCGAACTCTGGATCGGCACGATCACGCCCAATGGCTGCAGCAGCGCCGGGGTCCACGGGCCGCACGCGGCCAGTACAGCCGGCGTGCTGATCTCGCCCCGCGCGGTCTGGACGGCGCGCACGCGCCCCCCGTCGACGATGAGCCGCTGCACCGCTGTCTTCTCCCAGATCTCTGCTCCCTCGCGCCGCGCGGCGGCCGCAAATCCCGCTGCGGTCGCATAGCCATCCGCGAACCCGGACTCCGGTTCCCAGGCGGCACCGGCGACGTCATCGAGGGTCATGCGCGGATCGAGCGCCGCGATCTCCGGAGGCGTCAGCACAGATGAGCCGATCCCAAACCGGTGCTGGAGCTCAACGTTGGCGCGCAGCACACCCATTTCCCGCTCTGGAGCCAGCAGCAGGAAACCACAACGGGTGAAGTCGGCGGTCGCAGCGGTGAGCCCCTCGAACCCCTTGAACAACTCCAGGCTGCGGGCGGCCAGACGGATCAGCGGCTCGTGAGAGTAATGCAGGCGGATGATGCCAATCGACTTGGCGGTGGGCCCTGCACCCACACTGTCACGTTCTACCAGCACGACTTTGCCGTATCGGCGGCGCGCCAACTGAAAGGCCGCGCTCGTGCCGGTGGACCCACCCCCCAGGACTACGACGTCTGCGGTCGGCAACCGGGAAGACCTCCAGGTGGTGCTACCACCCTCCCTTGCCCTGCCAGAACATGCCGCGGTGCCATTTCTGCCTCGACTCAGGTATTTCCCTGAGGCAATTTAAGGGTTTTCGCCATCGAAATTGCCAGGTTTCCCCTGCTGGCCAGCCGACGCCCCGCCTCCTATCCTGAAGATGAAGTTCCAACCCCGAACGTGAGCTGGCACGGGTGCCAGCATCATACGCATAGCGGGGTGAAATGTATGGCACTGGCAACGTGGTAGTACCTCGCACCGCGCGCCCCGCCTCGGGGTAAGCGAGAAACGGTGCGATTCCCCCCTCGCCCGTCCGGAACGGTCGCCTTCACAGGCGGCCGTTTCGGCATTTTGCTACCGCTCCTGGTACCGCTGGTACCACTCCTGGCCGTCGTCGGCCACCCGTAGGTCTTCCCAGCGCACAAACGGCAGGTGGGCAAACCAGGGTCGCGCCCGCTCGGCCACAGCGTTCGCGCGGATAAAGTTGTAGGCCCCCTCGGAGGTCAAGAAAGCACGCATCGCAGCGAGGTCGGGGTATCGGGGGACGGCATCTTTCCAAATGGCCCGCCCGCACAGGAACCCGCTGGCCCCCGCATCGATGGCCAATTCCAAGTTGGTCAGAAACTCTCTGATGTCAACGCCTCCACTGAGGATCACCCATGGTCGCTGAGCGGCGGCATCTACCTCTCGACAGTATCCCTGGATCTCCTCCAGGGAGTACACCGGGGCCCGCTCGCGGCCGTCAAACACCCCCACATGGAACTCCCGCGAGTACTTGAGATCGCCTGGGAACTCCAGTTTCAGGATGTCCACATAGTACTGGCCCTTGGAGAACTCCCGGGCCGATTCAATCGTGTGGCGAGGACGCTTCCTGGCAAATTCCGGCGTATCCCCTGATGTCTCCTCGCTAGGATAGGTGACAAGCTCCAGGAGAAAGGGCAGATCCTCCTCTGCGCATCCTTTTCCCACGCGCTCGACCAGCCGCTGCTGAAATGAGAGCACCTCACTCGACACATCCGGATTGTAGTAGACGAGTAGTTTCACCGCGTTAGCCCCCGCTCGTTTGGCCTTGGCGATTGACCACCCCTGGATGAGCCGGGACTTCCGTTCGCGGTTGCCGGTTCCGGCGCGCTCATACCCTGTCTCCTCGGCGGCCACCAGTAGGGCGACATCGCCCGGAATAACTTTCACGGCCTGCGGCAGGCCATAGACGGGATCGACCAACGTCGCGGTGGAGTACGGTGCCAGGGACTCGGTGATCAACGCCTTCGTGGCTGCCATGTCCTCATAGGTGATGTCAGCGGGCTCGCGTCCGGCGGCCTTCCCCAACGCGTTGCGCAGTGAGTCCCGCTGGTCAATGGCCAGCATCTTGAAGCGCCCACCGGCATCGGCGAGCCGGAGCAGATTCGCGAGTTTGCCACTGCTCAGGAGCGCCATCGTCATCCCTCCACGATTACCCGAAGAGTCGTGTCAGATTGTACAGGCTCAGATCCACGGTGTGATTCCCAGTGAGACCTTCCTCCAGCGTCAACGAGGCAAGTTTGTTCTCGCGCAACGCGACCATGTGGCCGAAGCGCTGCTGTTTGATCAATTCAACGGCGGCGACGCCAAACCGAGTAGCCAGAACCCGGTCGAACCACGTCGGCGATCCGCCTCGCTGGAGGTGCCCCAGGACGGTGACACGCGTCTCGTAGCCTGTCCGGGCTTCGATTTCTCCGGCCAGTACGCTGCCGATGCCGCCCAGGCGCACATGGCCGAAGGCATCCACCGCGGCGTCTTGCGCGACCTGCGTCCCCAGGTCTTTGGGTTTGCACCCTTCTGCCACAACCAGAACACTGAAAAGCTTCCCCCGTTCGTGACGGTCCTTGATGCGCTGGCATACCTCGTCGACACTGAACGGGACCTCGGGCACCAGCACCACATCGGCGCCGCCGGCCAGACCTCCCACAGCCGCGACCCAGCCAGCGTCTCGCCCCATCACCTCGACGACCATGACGCGCTGGTGGGCCTCCGCGGTAGGATGCAGTTTGTCACAGGCCTCCATCACAGCTGTGACCGCCGTATCGAAACCGATGGTGTAGTCGCTGCCGGGGATATCGTTGTCCATGGTCTTGGGAATGCCCACCACACGCATCCCCATTTTGGCGAGTCTGGCCGCGACCCCCAGGGTATCGTCGCCGCCAATCGCGACCACCACGTCGATGCCCCGCGTTCGCACCGTGTCAAGGACCTGCCGCGGACCCTCACTGGTCTTGAAAGGATTTGTGCGGGACGTGCCAAGGATGGTCCCGCCGCGCGGCAGGATGCCTGAGATGGCATCCGGGGTGAGCGGAAATACGTCATTTCGCAGCAGGCCCTGCCATCCGTTGCGGATACCCACGACTTCATATCCTTCACGCCAGGCGGCGCGTGCCACCCCGCGAATGGCGGCATTCAGCCCAGGCGCATCGCCTCCCCCAGTCAGCACGCCAACCCTCATGAGTCCCTCCAGCCTCCCGACAATCCACAGTCCATCATAACGCAAGTGAACCTCGGGTTCCTTCCACCGCCCTCATCTTCGAGTGAGTCCTCGCAGGAGTACCGCCGTCGCATCATGGAACAGTCGAGATGTGCTCTACGTAAGGTGGCCACTCCGTGCCGGATGAGAGAGGTCAAGCGGTTTCCCAGATTCCCGCGCGGTCAGCGCTGACTGGCAACGTGCTGGTGAGCGGTTTGGTGAGTTTCTTCACCGATGTCTCATCAGAGATGATTGTGCCGGTGCTGCCGCTGTTTGTCACCACGGTCCTGGGGGCTACGATGACGGCCGTCGGGCTGATCGAAGGGGTTGCGGAGAGCACGGCCAGCGTGATGCGCTCCTTTGCCGGCCTGCTGTCGGATCGCCTCGGCCGCCGCAAACCGCTGATCGTCTTTGGCTACGGTCTCTCCAACATCACCAAGCCCCTGCTCGCGCTGACCGGATCGTGGGCGCAGGTGCTGGGTATCCGGTTCGCCGATCGCCTGGGCAAAGGCATTCGCGGCGCTCCGCGCGACGCGCTCATTGCCGATTCGGTCGCCGCTGACCGGCGGGGATTGGCGTTCGGCTTCCACCGCAGCCTCGACACGGCAGGCGCGGCACTGGGCCCGCTGGTGGCCTTCGCGACGCTGGCTATGGTGCCCGACAATTACCGGGCCGTGTTCTGGATCGCCACGATTCCCGGGGCGATTGCGATCCTCATCGCGGCTTTCTTCATCCGCGATCTCCCTCGCCCCCCCGCGGTCCGTGTGCTTCCGGGAATGAAGATGGCGGGTCTGGGGCGGCGTTTCGTGGTCTTCACCGCAATCATCACGCTATTTGCCCTGGGGAACTCCTCTGATGCGTTCCTGATTCTGCGGGCGAAGAACCTCGGCATGCCGGTGGCGACCATTCCGCTCGCCTACTTCGCCTTCAATGTTGTCTATGCGGGCCTCTCCACCCCCGCCGGCGTGCTCTCAGATCGATTGGGACGGCGGGGGGTCCTGATTGCTGGATATGTCGTGTTTGCGTTGGTGTACTTGGGCTTCGCGGTCGCGTCCGCCCCGGCCGGGCGATGGATTGTGCCCGCGCTGTTCCTGACGTACGGCGCGTACTACGCGCTGACGGAAGGCATCCAGCGTGCGTTTGTGGTCGATCTCGTTCCTGCAGACCTTCGCGCCACCGCGTTGGGCGCGTTCGCCTCTGCAACGGGGCTGGCATTGCTGCCAGCGAGTCTCGTCGCCGGATTCCTGTGGGACCGGGTCGGACCTGCCGCACCTTTCTTTTATGGCGCCGCGATGTCGGCTGCCGCGGCCCTACTGCTCGTGGTTGTTGACGCCGGCACCAGAGAGCCACTGGTACAGCAGGCTCGAGATTGCTAGCCTGGAGGTGAGTCTCCGAGAGGAGGGTCGACTATGGCGCGTAGGTTGCACAAGAGCAAGAATCGACTGGTCTTCGGGGTTGCGGGCGGGCTCGCAGAGTACTTCACCATCGATCCCGTCATCATGCGCGCAGGATTCATCCTGCTGGCCTTTGCCGGCGGCGCGGGGATCGTGCTCTACCTCCTGCTAGCGCTGCTGATGCCCGCGGCGGATGCGACCTCTGCTGAACCGCTGGACGTGGTGAAAGAGAACCTGAGGTCGGCACCGCGAGAAGCCACGGAGGCGGGCCGTCGTGTGGTGCAGGTCCTGCGGGGGACGCCGGAGGAACGGGAGTCGGAAGGGCAAGGTCCGCGGCGCTAGCCCCTTCCGCCGGCCGCGAGCTGGCGGACGACATACGGCAGAATGCCGCCGTGGCGGTAGTACTCCGCTTCGATTGGAATGTCCAGCCGGACGATCACCTGGAACTTCTTTGCCACGCCGTGCTTGCGTGCTTCGACCGTCAGCCGCTGGCCCGGAGTCAGCCCCGACGCAATACCGGTGATGTCAAAGACCTCCGTACCATCCAGACCCAGCGTCTGCGCCGTCTCGCCAGGGAGAAACTGCAGGGGCAACACCCCCATACCGATGAGGTTGCTGCGGTGGATGCGCTCGAAACTTTCCGCCAGGACGGCGCGCACGCCCAGCAGTCGCGGCCCCTTCGCCGCCCAGTCACGCGAGCTGCCTGAACCGTACTCTTTTCCTGCAATCACAAGCAGCGGTATGGCGGCCTGTTGATACCGCAGCGCAGCCTCATAAATGGTGACGAGTTCTCCGGACGGCAGATGCGTCGTCCATCCGCCCTCCCTGTCCCCGGCCAGTTGGTTGCGTAGCCGGATGTTGGCGAAGGTCCCGCGGATCATGACCTCGTGATTGCCGCGCCGCGCGCCGTACGTATTGAAGTCAGCCGGCTTCACGCCATGCTCGATCAGATACCGCCCGGCCGGGCTATCGGTCGGGATCGCGCCTGCTGGGGAAATGTGGTCGGTGGTCACT
This sequence comes from Candidatus Segetimicrobium genomatis, assembly GCA_005882295.1. GTDB lineage: Bacteria > Sysuimicrobiota > Sysuimicrobiia > Sysuimicrobiales > Kaftiobacteriaceae > Telluricultor. Next base: position 13,199 of record VBAI01000015.1, read on the forward strand.
GAGTCGCCGACCCATGCCAGCACCCGGGCACCGGTAATGTCCGCAGGCCGATGCAGACCTTGGGTCAGGTCAACAAAGAACGGGGGCTGGCGGACGTAGGTAGAGGCCGGGTCCCACGCGAACCGCTCTGCTGCTGAAACCGGCATGGTCTGCCATGTCTGATCCCCGGTGAACACGTCCCGGTAGCGCGCCGCAAACAGGTCCGGCGACACCGCGCGCGTGACGACCTCGCGCACCTCGGCGGCGCTTGGCCAAAGGTCTTTGAGGTACACCGGTGTGCCGCGGCGGTCGCGGCCAAGGGGCTGCGTGAGCAGGTCTATCTCCACCGTCCCCGCCAGGGCAAACGCGACCACCAGCGGTGGGGAGGCCAGGTAGCTGCCGCGCACGAGCGGATGGATGCGTCCATCGAAATTACGGTTACCGCTGAGCACCGCGATGACAACGAGATCGTGCTCGCGGATGGCGTCGGCGATCGGCTGCGCCAGGGGACCGCTGTTGCCGATGCACGTCGTGCAGCCGTAACCGACCAGGTGAAACCCCAGCGCCTCGAGGGCGGGCATCAGGCCGGCTCGTTCCAGGTAGGCTGTGACCACGGCGGAGCCGGGAGCCAGACTGGTCTTCACCGCGGGGTTGCGCCGCAGTCCCCGCTCCACGGCCTTCTTGGCCAGCAGCCCCGCGGCCACCATCACCTCGGGGTTGCTGGTGTTGGTGCAACTCGTGATCGCCGCAATCGCCACCGCGCCATGGCGCAGTTGCACGCGATCCCCGTTCAGCTGCACGTCGACCACTTCAGGTCTCGCGGTCCCCGCTGCGGACCTCGGGGGCGCGCTGGGAGTGACTTGCTGATATCCTTCCGCCGCAGCGTTGCTCTGGACCTGTGGGCGACCGGCGATGAGATCTGAGAACGTGCGGTGGAAGTTTTCCGGCACCGCCGCCAGGGGCACCCGGTCCTGCGGCCGGCGGGGCCCGGCAACACTCGGCTCGACGGTCGCCAGGTCGAGCTCCACGATCTGGTCGAACACCGGCTCTGGCCCGGCGGGGAGACGGAACAGCCCCTGCGCCCGCGCATACGCCTCGACCAGCTGCACGTGCGACTCGGACCGGCCCGTCAGGCGCAGGTACGCCAGCGTCTCAGCATCGATGGGAAACAGCGCCGCCGTGGCGCCGTACTCGGGCGACATGTTGGCGATGGTGGCCCGGTCGGGCAGCGCCAGCGCATCCAGGCTGGGCCCGAAGAACTCCACGAACTTTCCCACGACGCCGACCTTGCGCAGTATCTGCGTCACGGTCAGCACGAGATCGGTGGCGGTGACCCCCTCCGGCAATTTGCCGGTCAGACGAAACCCAACGACCTCTGGGGCCGTGAGGTACATCGGCTGGCCCAGCAACACCGCCTCCGCCTCAATGCCGCCCACGCCCCACCCCAGCACTCCCAGACCGTTGATCATGGTCGTGTGGGAATCGGTGCCGACGAGCGTATCGGGGCAGGCGATGTCCGTGCCGTTGACCTCCTGCACCGCCACCACTTGTGCCAGGTACTCCAGGTTGACCTGGTGCACGATCCCCGTCCCCGGCGGGACCACACGCAGGCGATCGAACGCCCGCTGAGCCCAGCGCAACAGGAGATATCGCTCCCGGTTGCGCTGGTATTCAAACTCGACGTTGCGCGCGAAGGCGCCGGGCATGCCGAAGACGTCCACCTGCACCGAGTGATCGATCACCAGATCGGCGGGCACAACGGGATTCACCCGGCGTGACGCTCCCCCGAGTTGGGCCACCGCGTCGCGAATCGCGGCGAGGTCCACGACCACGGGTACGCCGGTGAAGTCCTGCAGCAGAACGCGCGAGGGCAGGAATGCGGCTTCACGGCGCGGGGTGACCCCCGGCCGCCACGCGGCCAGCGCGGCGATGTCGTCCTCAGAAAACGGCGCGGTGCCCGCGTGGCGCAGCACGTTCTCCAGCAGGATCTTGACCGTCACCGGCAGCCGCTCCAGCGGCGTCGCGAGCTGCTGGCGGAGGGTCTGCAGCGGATAGTACGCCACCGTTCGGCCGCCGGCGGCCAGGGTGCTTCTTGGGGACCATGCGTCGGGACGATTCACACACACCCTCCACGTCTACGACCCCAGTATACTGCTCGGTCGCAGTACGTTCATCGCGCACGAAGAACGTTTGGCCGCGGTCTGGCTCGGGAACTTCTCGCCCCTCCAGATCGCTGTGCACAATGAGACGCTATATTGTAGGAGGGATCGCTGTGAAACGGGCTTCAATCCTGGTCACCTCTGCCGTCATCATGCTCGCCGTGGCCGCCCTTGCCACAGCAGCCACCGCACCCGCCCCCACGACGCAGCCGGCCGTGTTTGCCATCCAGGCCAAGGTGCTGCAGGTGGGACCGGGCTGGGTGCAGGTACAGGTCGTGAAGGTGCAGCAGGGCTCGGGGCTCCGGGCGAACGCGAAACTCCGGATCATCGAAACTGCGAAGACGAAGGTCATGCGGACGGGCAAGGTTTCGTCGGTTAAGGACCTCAAGGCCGGAGAGATGGTGCAAATTAGGGGCTCGATCGCCCGCAGCGGCAAGACGTTGACTTACCAGGCGGGCAGCGTCACCATCATACGGTAGCGGGTATCTGGCGGCGGGAGGATCTACCTCCACACCGCACGCTGATGACATCTGCACACGTCGCGCTCAGTGTCGCACTGCCGGTGGATGAGCTCGCGCAGGCCGCAGAGGGGGCGTCCGCCAGGGACCAGTTCGCGGAACTACTCGCCGCGCATTGGGACCGCGCCTACCGGTTCGCCTATCATCTCACGGGGAATAACGCCGACAGCGACGATCTGATCCAGCAGGCCGCAGAAGAAGCGTTTCGCGCCTTCCACCGCTTCCAACCCGGCACCCGCTTTGACCGGTGGTTCTTTCGCATTATGCACAACTCGTTCGTGGACCGGATCCGCCGGGACCGCCGCCGGAAGATCTTCTCGCTTGACGAGGTCACCGGCGCGGCTGCGTCGGAGACCGCCGATCCCAGCGCGATCGCCGAGGGCGCGCTGGACGGTCCGGTCTTGCGCGCGCTGCGCGCGCTGCCTCCGGATGCGCGCGCGGTGGTCGCGCTGGTGGACCTGCTTGGTCTGCCCTATGACGACGCGGCCGAGATTCTGCATTGCCCCGTCGGCACGATCCGCTCGCGGCTTCACCGCGCGCGGCTGGCGCTGCGGGAATGGTTGCGACCGTACGTCGACGCGATGAAGCGAGGCGATCTGTGATGCCGCACCTCACCGACCAGCTCAGTGCTTACCTGGACGGTACCCTCACCCCAGAGGACGCGGCCGCAGTTGCCTCGCACCTGGCCGAGTGCGCGGAATGCCGGGGGACCCTGGACGATCTCCAGGCGGTGCGGAACCTGCTACACACAGTTCCTAGCCGGGCCCCCCATCCCTCGTTGCTTCCGCGCACCCTGGCTGGGCTCGGTGGCGCAGCGCACCGGAGAGCGACGCCGTGGTGGATGATCGCCGCCGCCGGTACCGCCCTCGGCCTCGCGCTGTTGCTGCAGGTCCGCCTGCTCCCCACGCCGCACCCCGACCGCGCCGAGGGCGCCTGGTACTTCCAGCAGCACGCGGTATTTGCGGCCGCGCACCCGATGAGCGATGTCGCGTTGGCATCGTACCTCAGCGGCGTGCTGCCGTACGACGTCCTGCGTGAATGGTCGCCAAGTCCACAGAACCCCTAAGGCCGTACCAACTTGATAGTTACGCCTATCTACCGAGCGATTCAAAGATGCTGAGAAGAGCAAACGTGGCGAATCAAGTTGGTACGGCCCTAATCCGGGCAGTGGCGCTGTGGGGCCTCGTCGCGGCGCTGGCGACCCCTGCCCGCGCCGCACCTGCGCCTGCGCCGCTGCTGCAGGTCGTGCGGGCCCAGGCCGCGGTGGCCTATCGCGGCGAGCAAATCGTGGTCGCCTGGAATGGAGCGACGAGGGCGGACGCGTCGCTGGTGCGCATCGAACACGATCCGCCCGCCTGGACGCGGTTGGACTACGTCCCCCTCGGACCGAGCCGGCGCTGGACGGTGATCCGCAGCGGGACCGTCGAACTCCGCTTCGACCCGCTGCAGCTCACCGGCACGACCGGCCGCGCAGGCGTCGATGAGGATGACTTTGAGGCGGCCCGTCTCCCGTGGTTATTGCAGAACTATCGTGTCGTCACCGCACAGGATGCCCTCCTCGGCAGAAAGGCCACCAGGCTGGAACTGGCACCGGTGGCCCACGACCGGCCCACGCATCGCCTCACCGTGGATGACGAGACCGGTGTTGTCCTGCGCTCAGAGCGCGCCGGACCGGATGGGTCGTTGGGGGAAGTCACCGCGTTTCTGAAGTTTGAGATTATGCCGGTCGGCTGGCGGAGAGGCGCCGTGATCCCCTCCGGCCTGCACCTGACCCCGCGGGAGCCGGTACGGGCTGCCAGCGCAGCCGACATCGTGCGCGTGTTGGGAGGTCCGCCCGCAGGCGTCGCTGTGCCCGCGGGGTTTCACAAGACGGGGGAGTACCTGACCGGCGATGGACCGGTCGTGCAGACGATCTACTCCGACGGGCTGAGCACGTTGGTCGTCTACGAGCGCCGCGGATCTGTGGCCAGCCCGCCGCAAGGCAGTCAGGTCGTGGCCACGCCATCCGGCCCGATCTGGGTGCAGCGGCTGGGCCTGCGGACGCTCGTGCACTGGTCGCACACCGGCCGCGTGTTGACCATGGTGGGCGAAGTCTCGCGGCCCAGCTTGCTGGCAGCGGCGGAGCGCACCGGCATTGCCTCGGCCCCGCGCCTCTGGGACCGCCTGCTGGCGTGGTTGCAGGAACTGATTCCCTAGACGACACAAAACGGGGTGAGGGCGATGTTGCCGAACGTTGGTTGGCCTGAACTGATGGTCATCCTCATCGTGGCGATGCTGATCTTCGGGCCGCAGCGGCTGGCCGAAGTCGGCGGTGCGATGGGGAAAGCGATCCGGGAGTTCCGTAAAAGCGTGCGAGAAGCTGAAGACGATTTGAAACCTCCCACGTCCTCCGGCAATTAAGACGCAGGGAGGACGGGCATGATGTTCTTCTGGCGATACTTTCCTGTCGCCCGCGACACGCCCCAGTCAATCATCGAGCACCTTGAAGAGTTCCGGCATCGGGTGCTGTGGGCCATCGCGGGATTTTTCCTCGCCACTGTGGTAGGGTTCTGGCAGCAGAATCGCCTCCTCTTCTTGCTCATGCGGCCGGCGGGGCTCACCCACCTGATTGCCCTGACCGTGCTGGAACCCATGCTCGTCAAGTTCAAGGTGGCGCTCGTCTTCGGGCTGGTCCTCGCGTTCCCATGGTTGCTGCTGCAGGCGCTGATGTTCGTGAGCCCCGCGCTGACCAAGCGGGAGGCCCGTTACGTAGTCCCGATCACCGCGCTGTCCGTCGCGCTGAGCGTGGTCGGCGTGGTGTTCGGCTACCTGTTTGTCCTCCCGCTGTCCACGCGCTGGTTGCTGGCTCAGGCGGGATCGGTCATGTCGGTACAAATCACGGCCCTCTCGTATGTGTCGTACGCCACGGTGTTCCTGGCGGTGATTGCCTTCACGTTTCAGACTCCACTCGTCGTGTTGGCGCTCATCGGGTTGGGGGTCGTCTCTCGGGCGCAACTGCGAAGCCAATGGCGGACGGTGTACATGACCATTACCGTGCTGGCGGCGGTGATCACGCCCGACTGGAGCCCGATCACGATGCTGCTCGTGGCGGCGGCGATGGTCGGCCTCTACGAACTGAGCCTGGTCCTGGCGCGCTGGGCCTTCCCCGGACGGGAGCTCGCACCGGTCACGAGCGAAGAACACGCCGGGTAAGGAGCACGCGGCGTGCGTCCGCCACGCTCGCGATGGTGCGACGCCCATCGTCCCAACACGCTATCATGGTGAGGGTTCGTGCCAAATTCGGCTGCGCACCGCCTTTTGCGGGCATCGTGTGAATGAGGGATGCTGCGATAATGACGCGTTGGGCCGGGATGGGTCTGGGGGTCGTCGTGGGCGCCGCCGTGCTGGCCGTGTTGCTGGCCGGAACGGCGCGCTTTCCCGTTTCGCACGCCGCGGTCAGGACAGCTCCAACGCCCGCCGCCATCTCCGTGGGCCGCATCACCCGGGTCGCGAACCTCTACGCGGCAGCCACTGAGCCGTACCTGCGGCGTGAGGTATCGGGCATCCCGGCGCGGGTCTACGTCCCGAATAGCGAGGACGGCACGGTGGATGTGATCGATCCGGTCAACCGGCTGGTGGTCGCACACTTCCCCGTCGGCCTCGTGCCCCACCACATCACGCCCTCGTGGGATCTGAAACGGCTCTATGTGGACAACACCAGCGCCAATACGCTGACCGTGATCGATCCGCGCACGAGCCTGCCCGTCGAGACCATCCGGATCACCGATCCATATAACCTCTACTTCACACCAGACGGCACGGCCGCGGTGGTGGTGGCCGAACGGCTCAACCGGCTTGATGTCTACGACCGGTCCAGCTGGAGACTGCTGTTCAGTGTCCCGGTCCCCTGGCCCGGTGCCGACCACTTGGACTTTTCCGCGGACGGACACATACTCATGACCAGCGCCGAGTTCAGCGGCGCCATCGTGAAAGTCGATCTCACGCGACGGATGGTCGTCGGCTACGCGTACGTCGGCGGCCTGCCTGTCGACGTGCGCCTGGCCCCCGACGGTTCGGTGTTCTTTGTCGCGAATCAAGGTCGCCACGGCGTCAGCGTCCTCGACCCGGAGCGGATGGAGGAGATCGCCTTCATCCCCACAGGTCTCGGCGCGCACGGACTGGCCCTCAACCGGGACGCCAGCCGGTTGTACGTGAGCAACCGCCTCGCCGGTACCATCTCTGTCATTGACGTCGCATCTCGCCAGGTGGCCGCGACGTGGACGGTCGGCGGCAGCCCAGATATGATGCAGGTGTCGCCGGATGGCCGGGAGTTGTGGACCAGCAACCGCTTCGGCCACACGGTGTCCGTGGTCGAGACCACGACCGGCCGCGTCCTCGGTCGCATCGAGGTGGGGGAGAGTCCACACGGGTTGACGTACTTTCCGCAGCCCGGCCTGATTAGCCTCGGACACAACGGAGTCTACCGGTGAGCGCAGCAGGGACCGCCCGGACCTCAGAGAAGATGCAGTCGGCCGGGGAGCCCCGGCCGGCTCTGCCGCGCATGCGCACCATGGTGAAAGTGTCCTGCGTGATCCCCGCGTACAATGAAGCCGCCACGATCTCGGGCGTGGTGCGCGCCGCCCGCGCGTGCCCGCAGATCGGCGAGGTCATCGTGGTGTCAGACGGGTGTACCGACCAGACTCCCCACGTCGCCGTCGATGCGGGGGCCGACCAGGTGCTGGTGCTCCACCGGAACATCGGCAAGGGAGGCGCGGTGCTGGCCGGGGTGCGGGCCGCCCGCGGCGACGTGATCCTCCTGCTCGATGGCGACCTGTGCGGGCTCGGAGCCGAGCACCTCACCAGGCTGCTGCAGCCGGTCATGGCCGGCCGGGCGGAGATGGCCATCGGGGTGTTCAGCGACGACTACCTGCACGGCATGATGCGGCCCCTCTCAGGCCAGCGGGCGGTGCGCCGGGAGCTCCTGCTGCGGGGACCCAGGCTCGCCGAGTCAGGTTTCGGATTTGAGATTGCGCTCGACCGGTTGGCCAAGACCTGCGGCGCCCGCAGGGTCCAGGTCTCCTGGACTGGCGTGACACACCGGCTGAAGAACAGGAAATACGGCATGATGCGCGGGCTACGCCTGCAGCTGCGGGCGTCTTCTGACCTGGTGCGGCAGACCCGCGCGGGGCGGCCACGCCGCCGGAATCCATCGGCAGTCTCGCGGAGACGTACGAGAATGGACGCGTTGGTCATCGCCCTGATCGTCCTCGTGGCCGTCGTGCGGCCGTTGTTCTTCGCCCATCCATCGCAGGCGGCGGCCTTCCACCTGCCGACTCTGCCCGGGCCCGGGCCGGATGACCGCGTGCTCGTGGTGGTCGCGCATCCGGACGACGAGATCATCGGGGCGGGCGGCTTCATGGCCGCCGCGCGGCAAACCGGTGCGTCCGTGAGCGTCCTGGTCGTCACGAACGGCGACAGCAATCGCCTGGCGGCGGCGCTGGTGGGCCGGCATCTCCCTCCCCGTCCCGGCGAATTTATCCGGGAAGGGCGCCTGCGCCAGCAAGAAACGGTGGAGGCCCTCCGCCGCCTGGGAGTGGCGCCGGCAAACGTGTTCTTTCTGGGGTTCCCCGACCGTCAGCTAGCGCTGGTGATGCGCAGCCTCCTGGAACCAGTGGCATCCGCGTACACAGGACTTCGCTCCGCCGAATATCCGGGGGTCGTGGACCATGGCGCGCCGTATACGCGCGCCGACCTGGTCGAACTCACGCGGACCATTGTCGCGCGCGTGCAACCGACGCTGCTGATCACGCACAGCCCACTCGACCGTCACAGCGACCACATCGCCGTCGCGCAGCTGGTCGATCTCGTCCGCGGCCAGACGCCGGTCTACGCGTTCGTGGTGCATGCCTCAGGGTTCCCACGGCCGCTGCGCTCGTCCCCCAAGGACCCACTCCTCCCGCCGCCGGGCGTGGATCTGCCACCGGAGTGGACGTGGATGCGGTTTGAACTCTCCTCCGAGATGGAACTCGAAAAGCGGCTGGCGATCGGAGCGCACCGTAGCCAGCTGGCCACCCCCTACCTGCGTCTGCTGCTGGCAAGTTTCGTACGTACGAACGAGTTGTTTGCGGTGCGTCCGGCGGACCTGGTCGCCTCGCACCCACAATGAAACGGACGGGACTCGGCCGGATTCTGTGGTGGGCGGCTCCCATCCTGCTGGCAGTGGGGATCGCGTCGAGGGCGGCCGACCTGCGGGAGATTGCTGCTTCGCTGGTCGGCGTCAAACCGGGCTGGGTGGCGGCCGCGCTCGTACTCGGCGTGCTGTTCACGCTGAATCAGGGCGCGCTGTACCGGGCGATCTTCCGGCTCTTCGACGTCAGGATTTCACTGCGGGAATCGGTCCGGCTAGCTCTGGTCATGGCCTTCGGCAGCCTGGCCCCGGCTGGCACGGTCGCCGGCATTGCCTACTTCGTCTCCACCGCCCGCGAGCATGGTATTCCCGGGCCGCGGGCGATTCTCACCAGCCTGGCATTTTACCTGTTTGACTACGGAGCGCTGCTACCGGTCGTTGCCGCCGGCGTCACCGTGCTGCTGACGCATCACGGGGCCGAAGTCCGGCTCGTGACCGCCGGGGGGATTGTCCTCCTGATCACCGCAGCCGTGGGGGGCGCCTTGCTGTGGGGGCTGGCCGATGGCCGCGCCCTGGGCACAGCCTCGCGCCTGGCGTCGGCGATCAACGTCCTCATCGCACGCCTGCACCGCCGACCGGTTGATCGGCGGCGCGCCGCCGCCTGGGTTGCGGACCTCCGGCAGATCGCCATCCACCTCCGCCGTAATCGCGGGCGAGTGCCCGCGCTCTTCCTGTACGGGGTGGCCGTGCAGCTCACGAGTCTTGCCACATTTGCCGCGGTCCTGCGCGCAGTCGGCGCCCCCCTCTCCCCGGCCATCGTGGTCGCCGGATATGCGGTCGGCGCCATCTTCGCCGTCGTCGCCATTACCCCATCGCTTGGAATCGTGGAAACGGCAATTACCCTCGCTCTTGTGTCGGTGGACGTCTCGATCAACCAGGCCGTCGCGGCCGCGGTCCTGTTCCGGCTGAATACGCTCTGGCTGCCCATGCTGGCGGGCTACATCGCCGTCCGCCACGCCCGCAGCGCCGTCCCCGCACGCTCGTCCACCGCCGCCTCGGCTTAGCCTCCTCCCTCCAAGGGAGTCACCTCCTCGCTTCACGTTTGCTACAGGACGCGCGTCACCTTCCGGAGTCCCTGCGGGTGATCCGGATCGAGACCCCGCAATCGCGCGGTGTGATGGGCCAGCAACTGGAGTGGGACGATGTAGACGTGCGGGCTCAGTGCTTCCTCCGCCACGTCGGGCAATCGCACCGGGACGGTCGCAGGCGCGAGCAGGCGCGCCGCCGATGAGAGGACGATCGTGCGAGCCCGGCGGCGGACCAGCCGGCGCAGCACCCCCCAAAGATGCCCGAGCGCGCGCCCCGGCGGCGCCACCACGATGACGGGGAACTCGCGCTCCACCACCGCGATCGGGCCATGCAGCAGGTCGGCGGACGACAGCGCCTCGGCCACAACCCGGCTACTCTCCTTCAGCTTCAGCGCCGCCTCCAGGGCCGTGGCAAAGTTGTACCCGCGCGATGTCACCAGGCATTCGCGGGCCCGCTGCAGGAGTGCAGCCGCGTCGGCGACCGCCGGCGCGGTCTGAAGCGCCCTGGCCACGGCCTCGGGCAGTGCCTCGTGCGCGCGGATCAGCCGCGAGTTTCCGGCGGTGTGGGCAACCAGCAGGCTCAGCAGCATCAGTTGTGCGGTATAGGTCTTCGTGGCGGCCACGCTCCGCTCCGCCCCGGCGTGCAGGACCAACACCTCGTCCGCCGCGCGGGCGAGCGGGGCCCTAGGATCGTTGGTGATCGCCACCGTGGTCGCGCCGGCATCGCGCGCGGATTCGATGACGCGCACAATATCGGGGGACCGCCCCGACTGGGACAGCCCAATGACCACCATGCCGCGCAACTTGACCCGTACGCCGTACAGGGTGACCACCGACGGCGCGGCCAGGGACGCGGGGATGCGCAGGTGTGTTTCGATAAGGTACCGCCCGTACAGCGCGGCATTGTCGGAGGTGCCGCGCGCCGCCAGCACCACGGCCCGAGGGCGCTGCGCCCGCAGCCGGCGGGCCAGCGCGCGGACCGCGCCTCCCTCCTCCCGCCACACCCGCTCCAACACCAGCGGCTGCTCGTGGATCTCATTCAGCATGAGCTGTCCCGGACGCAGGCGCCGCGCCATCAGGCCGCTCCGAAGATGCGCTCGCCCGCCGCATAGACCGCGTGGACGCGCAACTCGCGCGTGAGGACGACCAGGTCCGCCGGCTTTCCGACTTCGATCCGCCCAAGATCGTCCCGGTCGAGTACTCGGGCGGGGATGGATGACGCCATCAGCACCGCGTCGCGCACGGACAGCCCCATCGACACGACGTGGCGCACCGCAGCGTCCATCGACAGCACGCTGCCGGCGATCGTGCCATCGGAAAGTCGCGGCAGGTCGGTGACTCGGACCGTGCGGGTTCCCAGCCGGGTGACGTGCTGCGATGCCCCGGCGGCGGCGATCGCATCGGTAATCAAAGCCACCCGCTCCCTGGCCAGGCGCACCGCCAGCGTCACGACGGCGGGGTGGACGTGAATGAAATCGGCGATGAGGCTGACGGTCACCTGCGGGTGTTCGAGGGCCGCCACCACGATACCCGGATCACGATGGTGCACCGGCCGCATCGCGTTGAAGAGATGCGTCACCAGCGTCACCCCGGCGCCGAACGCGGCGTGCGCCTGCTCGTAGGTCGCCGCGGTGTGTCCTGCCGCGACGACACAGCCGCGTTCGCGCAGCGCGCGGATCACGGCCGCAGCCCCGGGCAGCTCGGGGGCCAGCGTGACGAGGCGCACGGTGTCAGAGACGGCGTCCAGCAGCGCGGCGGCATGCCTCGCATCGGGCGCCCGCAGGTAGCGCAGCGGATGAGCGCCCTTGAACTGCCGGTTCAAGTACGGACCCTCAAGGTGAACTCCCACGATGCGCGGGGCACCCGGCTCATGCATCGCGCGCTGCCAGGACCGCAGCGCCCGTTGGAGAAGCGCGGGCGGCGACGTGATGAGGGTCGGCAGGAATGCCGTCACGCCGGTGGACGCCAGATACCGGCGCAGCCGCGTCAGGGCGGCACCCGTCACCGGCGACAGGAAGTCCACGCCTGCCGCGCCGTTGATCTGCAGATCGATCAACCCAGGGGCCAGCACCCCATCGGGAACGGCGAGATCAGCCTCCGCAGCGGCGCCCGCACGCACCGCCACGATACGCCCGTCGGAGATCTCCACGGATCCGGGGGTGAGGTCGCCGGATGGGGTGATGACCCGACCGGCAGAAATGACTACATCCATCCGTGTTCTTTGAGGCGCGCGGCCAGCTGCGCTTTCAGCCCATTCACGTCGAGGAAGTTGGTGACCTCGATCACCACCGGGGCCTCGCCCTGCAGTTCCCCGACGTGCAACCCCTGCCCCAGGATCACATCGGCCCGCATGCCGCGGGCGGAGGACAGATCGGCGTGCTCGACCCTGGCCGGGACCCCCAGTTGCGCCAGCGCCTTCTCCGCGGTCATTTTGAGGATGAGGCTGCTGCCCATCCCCACCCCGCAGACGGTCAGCACCCGCAGCTCTCGATCCCGCCGGTCAGGCACCGCCGCTACGACTTGAACGGCGAGAGAACCGCTCGGAGCACCCAGATGATGATGTACCAGTCCGGATCTCCCAGGGTCGCCAGCTCGGGCGCCGTGTGCGAGAGCAGACCCCATGCCGTCGCCTGCCCGATCGCCAGGAACAACCCGTTGATGACACCCCCCAGCGCCGCGCCCCGCCAGCCGCCATACGTGTTGCCGAACACTCCCGCGCCGCCGCCGGGGAAGAAGAGCATGATCATGGGCGGGACGAGCGTGAACCACCCCGCCGCCCCAAAGATGGCCATCAAGATCAGGAAGGTCACCGTGCTGGAGAGGAACCCGACCATCACAGCCGTCGGCGCCGATGGGAACACCGTCGGCACGTCCAGCGCCGGCTTGCTGCCAGGGATGATCCTGTCGCTGACCCCCACAAACGCCGGCACGATCTCCGCCAGGAACATCCGCACGCCGAATAGCAGGATGGCGATACCCGCGGCAAACCGCAAGGCGACGAGGATCCCCCAGACCCATGGGTCGATGGTGGCGTTGAACTTCTTGGCCTGATCGGCCACCAGCGCCTTATCGGCAAACAGCATTGCCAGCAGCATGATCACCCCGATCACCAGCGCTGTGCTGGCGTTCACATCCTTAAAGAACGCCAGGCGCCTGGGGAGCCGCAACCGCTCGGTGTCGTATTTCTCTTTGCTGCCGACGTAGGGCGCCAGCCGCGCCGCCAGGTAGCATCCCGCCGACGACGTGTGACCGAAGCCGTAGTCATCAGAGCCGATGACCTTGCGCATGTACCTGGCGATGTACATCGGCTGGACGGACCAGTACACCGCCACAATGATGCTCCCCCAGAGCACGAGCGCCGCCGGGGTGATCTTGGGGAACGCTTCCACCAGGGTGGCCGCCACCACCACGCTGATCCAGAACATCAGGTGGCCGGTGAGATACACGTACCGGAAGAACGGTACGAAGCGGACCAGCAAGGCGTGGATGAGGAAACCCAGGGTGATGATCAGCGCGATGGTCGACCCGTTCGTCCGCAGGAAGTCGGCCAGCGTCTTCGTGGCCTGCGGCGGTTTGAGGTGGAACGCGCTGCTGACCACCGTCTGAAACGAGAGCAGGCCGCCCACGAACACATCGATGCCGATAAAGAGAATCAAGACGCCGATGGTGGCCCGCAGCGCGCCGGCCACCACCTCTTCCGACCGCTTTCCCTGAATGGCATAGCCGAGCAAGACAATGAGACCGATGAGGATCGCCACCTGGTTAAACAGGTTGTTGGCGATCCAGATCAACAGGTCACGCAGCATGCACTCACCTCCTCAGAGGATCGGACTGCGTCTCCCAGGCATCTTCCTACCGCGACCCGGCGGCCCGCATGGCGCGGGCCATCCAGAAGATCGACCAGCCGGCCATCAGCAGGGCGATCACCGCGAGTCTCGTCACGTTGATGATGGGCTCCACGCGCAACCGCCCGTCGGTGATGTCGATGAGCGCCACCGGTTCGATCCGGATGCCGCCGCCTCCACCGCCACCGCCCGGCGGGGTGCCGTCCTTCTGGGGGGATCTCGTCCGCGCACCGCTCCGCCGAACCGGACCCTGCCCTCCGCCCATGCCGAATCCGTATTGGACGGAGGCCACGGGGATCATGCGGCGTCCGTCCACCTCAATCACCTCGCCGAAGACGGCCTTCCAGTTAGCCTTCCCCTGCATCTCCTCGAACCGCTTGTGCAGATCGTCAAGAAACATCTCCACCACCTCCGCAGAGGAATTGGTGTCGGGGGTCGGGGGTCAGGTGTCGGCAGTACCAGTATTCTTGCCGGCCCCCGACCCCTGGCCCCTGACCCCTTCTTCAAGCAGGCGCAGGCGCGCGTCGACCACCGCGGCGCCCTGGCCGGCAGGGAGCACCATCAGCGGGTTGATGTCGAGCTCCGCAATCTCCGGGATCTCCACCGCCAGCTGCGACAGACGTTCGATGCACTCGAGCAGCGCCTCGACATCCGCCGGCGGGCGGCCGCGCACGCCCCGCAGGATCTGCCCGGCTTTGATGGACTCCACCATGCGCTGCGCGCCGAGCTCCCGGATCGGCGCCAGCCGGAAGGTGACGTCCCGGAAGACCTCGACGTAGATTCCGCCGAGGCCGAACATCAGGATCGGCCCGAACTGCGGATCCCGGTTGATGCCCAGGATGGTCTCGACGCCGGGGACCATCTTCTGCACGAGCACGCCCTCCACCGCCGCCCCGGGCAGGCGCCGGGCGATGTCGGCCATCATCTCTTCATACGCGGCGCGCACTTCGCTCGGCGCGGTCAAATCCAGGCGGATGCCACCGACATCGACCTTGTGCACGATCTGTGGGGACAGGACCTTGATGGCGACAGGGAAGCCGATGGCGGATGCCCGGATGACCGCCTCCTCCGCCGACGACGCCTCCGCCCACGGCGCCATGGGAAACCCGTAGGCCTCGATCAGGCGCAGCGCCATTGTCTCTCGCACGAAGACTCCCCGGGGGGAACGCCGCAGTACGTCCGACGCCGCCGCGCGATCGACGGAGAACTGTCGCACCTCGGTCCGGGGCCGGTGCACCCACTCCGCGTACCGCGTCATCGCCGCAAATGCGCGCACAGCATCCTCGGGGAAGCCGTAATGAGGGATGCGGGCCTCTTCCAGCACGCGTACCCCGGCGGATACATCCACGAGGCCCATGAAGGACGCCAGGACCGGTTTCCGGCCGCTGCCCTGCGCCGCATGGTGCAGGGCGCTGCCCTGCGCCGGATGGCGCGGGGCGCCGCGCGCCTCCTCCGCCACTACGCGGGCGATCTGCTCGATGTCCGTCACCGCCTGCGGAGTGAGCACGACGATCGCCCCGTCTGCGCCCGGATCCCGCAACACCGCCCGCAGCGCCGCCTGATACCGGTCGTGCTGCGCATCGCCCACCACGTCGACCGGATTGTCGATCGCGGCCTCAGCGGGCAGCGACAGCCGCAGCGCCTGTTTTGTGCCCTCGGCAAAAGCGGCCAGTTCCAGGCCCTGGCGCACGGCCGCATCGGCCGCCATAATCCCTGGTCCGCCGGCATTGGTGACGATCGCGACCCGCCGGCCTGACGGCAGCGGCTGGTTGGCAAAGGCCACGGCATAATGGAAGAGCTCTTCGACGGAATCCACACGGAGCACGCCGCTTTGGAGGAAGACGGCGTCGTACACCTCATCGCTGCCTGCGAGCGACCCCGTATGTGACGAGACCGCGCGGGCACCCGCCGGGGTGCGGCCGGACTTCACAGCCAGAATCGGCTTGGGCTGCGCGATCTCACCGGTGATCTCGCGGCACAGCCCGATGAAACGCTGCCCGTCGGCGAGCTCCTCCAGGTACAACAGGATGACATCGGTGCGCGGATCGTCGCGCAACGCCGCCAGCAGATCCAGTTCGGTCACGTCCGCCTTGTTGCCCAGGCTGACGAGTTTCGAAAACCCGATCCCCCTGGCGCGCGCGTAATCCAGCACCGCCGTGGTGAGCGCCCCACTCTGCGAGAGGAACGCGATGCTCCCCGCCGCGGGCATGGCCCGCGCAAACGTCGCGTTCAGCCGCACGGCGGGGTCGGTATTGAGCACACCCAGGCAGTTGGGACCAACCAGCGCAAAGCCATACTGCTGGACTGCCGCCACCACCTCGCTCTCCCGATGGCGCCCCTGCGGCCCGCTCTCGCGAAACCCTGCGGAGATGACGACGACCCCGCGCACCCCCTTCCGTCCGCATTCGTCGAGCACCGCCCGGACCGATGCCGCCGGAACGATGATGATCGCCAGATCCAGCGGATCGGGAATCTCCTGCACCGACGGATAGGACCGCACACCGCGGATGGCCTGCGCGTGAGGATTGACCGGATACACCACGCCCTGGAAGTCTTCCAGCACATTGCGGAAGATAGCGTGACCAACCTTCCCGGGATCGCGCGACGCACCGATCACCGCCACGCTGCGGGGCGCAAAAATGCTGGACAGGTCGCGCGCGGGCGCAGTCACCCTCGCCACGGCAGGCCGGGGATCCATACCCATCCCCACTTCGGCCCGGCGGGTGGACCGTCCTACGCGAGTCTGCTCAGTCTCCCCAGTCTTCCCGGTCTCCCCAGAAACAAAATCTCCCCGCGCAGGAGGGTCCCGCGCGGGGAGTCCGTCGGTCCGGACTACATCGTTTGCTTGGTCACGAGCTTCAGCGGCACCGGCGTGAATTTTTTCACCGGCTGCTTTTTGACGATCCTCACCGCGTTCTCCACCGCCAGCCGGCCCATCTCCTTGGGCTGCTGCGCGATCGTCGCGGCCATCGTCCCCGCCTTGATCGCCGCCAGCGCGTCGCCGATGGCGTCAAAGCCTACGACGAACATCTCTTTCTCCCGCTTCGCGGCCGCAATGGCCTGG
>VBAI01000117.1 GCA_005882295.1 Candidatus Segetimicrobium genomatis
ACCGGCTGAGGATCAGCTACCGGTTCCATAACTTGGTGGGCACCACCCAGTCGATCACCGTTGGCCATAGCGTTGCAGGGTGGGATTATCAAAATATGGTGACGACGCCGTGGACGAATGGATGGACGCTGCTGCGCCGCATCGACAACAGCACGACGGCCAGCATGGCGGTTTACTGGAAGGCCGCCGACTCTAACGAATCAGGTCGTGTCTGTCAAAGCTATAATGGCGCCGGCTACGACTGGGCATTCACCCCCACCAGCGGCACGAAGACTATGGTTGGGTCCATTTCGGCGTATTCCGGGGTCAATGCGAGCACACCGATTGACGTCGAGAACGGCCTGGCAACCGCCAGCAGCACGACCCATTCGACGCCCAGCATCACGACCACGGTCGCCAACGCCATGGTGGTGGCCTCATTTGCAGTGAACAACTCTAATGCGACCACGAACCAGTGGACGCCGCCTGCCGGGATGACGGAACGGATTGACCGAGGGCCGACGCCGGCTATAGAGAGTGCCGAGCTCCTCCAGGCCTTAGCAGGCCCCACCGGTGTAAAGACGGCTACGGCGGTGAGAAGCGGCGTCGGCGCTGCCCACATCCTCGCCCTCAAACCCGGCCCCGGTGGGGGGACGGCGGTCCAATGTGGCGGGATCGACTATTTGGAGACCCTGTGCATCCGCGCCACGCCGGCCAGTGGCCCTGGCTACTCCAGTAGCGTCCTTAGCCAGGTCACCGGCGCCATCGTTACCTTCCGCCGCGGCAGCGGCACCAGCGTGGCGGGGGACATCGTCTTCGAAAACATGGCATTGGACAGCACCACCACGCACAACTACACCCACACGAACGTCGGCAGCGATCCCGCGCTCATCGCCGCGGGGAAGATCACGATGATCTCTTCCAGCCCCCCAACCCCGGCGCGCACCAGCACGACCATTACCGGGATCATCTATACTTTCGCAGGATCTGATAACCCCGACGCCAACGGTAATCTCCAGGGCGCCAGCACCCTGGGCTTCGACCTGCAGCACGGCGCGAACGGAATCACACTCAAGCTCAGCGGCCTCCTACTGTCCAATGGCAGCATCTCCCTGCTGGATACCGGCGGCACCGGCACGGCGACCATTCAGTACAACCGGACGGTGGTGGAGAACCTCCCAGCCGCCTTCACCGCACCGACTGTAGGCTCGTTTATGATCCCGGTCTCTTGGTCGAGCGGCGACTAGAATAAAATCGGTCTTCACAGTCTTCCCAGTCTCCACAGTCCTCACAGTCTACCTGCTACCTGCCGATTCTCGCACAACTTCCGGTCATGGGTAAGGTATGAGATTAGACCCGAGACTTCTCGAGCGTAAACCTCGATTTGAGAAAATAGTTGGCGAAACGAGGAGTCGTCGATGTAACCTAAATCCAGAGCGACATAGAGGTGACTCTGAGCCTCCGCCGCAGAACCCTTTCCTGTGAAGAGAAAGTGAGCAAACTCTCTGCCCGATTTTCTGGCAAAGCCCTCTGCAACATTTGCCATCATGGAAATTGTAGCCCGTCGAATCTGGTCTCGTAGAGCGAAATCTCTCGCGAACTTCCCCCTGGCCGAGACTGCGTACACCTGACTCGCAAGTCTTCGCGCTGCTTGCCACGCTAAGATATCCTCAAATCGCCGAAATGTCACTGTCTTTGCTCCTTCGCAACTAGCAATGGGAGCATAGCGATTGGAAAGGAAGACCAGCAATGACCCAACTGAGCTATTCGTAGCAAGTCCACCATTTTCGACGGGGGAGTGGGCGCCGAGCATCAGGAAGACTGGGGAGACTGAGAAGACTGGGAAGACTGGGGAGACAATGTATCCGTGAGCAGGTGGATTCGTGTAGCCCTGCTTGGTCTGGGTCTTGTGGTCCTCGCCGGGTTTGTCGCTTCGCTGGACCTGGCTGCAATTGTCTCCGCCGTTTCCGGAGCCGATGCCGGCTGGCTGACGCTCGCCCTTGCATTGCTGGTAGTCAATGTGATGGTCAAGGCGCTCCGCTGGCGGGTGATGGCGGCCACGATGGGCGCGCATCCCCTCAGCCTGCCTGCGGCGAGCGCAGCAATCCTCGCTGGGGTTGCGGCGGCGAGTCTCACCCCTGGCCGCGGGGTGGAGCTGGCGAAGCCCCTTCTTCTGCGCAGTAGCCATGGCGTGCCGATGACGGCCTCGACCGCGGCCGTCGTCGTCGAGCGGCTGCTGGATGGGGCGGCCCTGATCATTCTCTTTGCGGTGTCGCTGCTCGTGGTGCCGGCGGGTCGCGGGTCGACCTTCTATCCCGTCATCGCCGCGATCGGTCTCTTTCTTGCCGCGGGAGCCGCGCTCTTGCTGTTGCCCCACCGGCTGACGTCGCTCGCGACGTGGGTGACCGACCGGCTCCCTTTCCCGGCGCGGGTGCGATCCCGTGTCGCCTCTATCGCCGAGCGCTTCGCCGGCGGTCTGGCCGTCTGGCGGCGAGGTGGAAATTTCGGTCTGCTGCTGGCGATGTCGGTCACGGCTGCGTGCGTCGAGGTTCTGCGCCTTACTGCGGTATTCGCGGCGCTGCGTCTGCACATCAGTGTTGCCGACGCAATGCTGGCCTTTTGCGCGGCCAACCTGCTGGGAGCGGCCACGTTCATTCCAGGGGGGATCGGCATCACGGAGTTCTCCCTGGCCGGCATCATCACGCTGGTGACCGCACTGGGGCCCCGCTCAGCCGTAGCGGCCGCCGTGCTGGTCGACCGGGTGCTCTCGTACTACCTGGTCGTAGCGTTGGGCTCGTTGATCCTGGTGGCGGCATCCCAGAAAACGCCACCCTCCGGCCAAGAAGGGCGATGAAGGTAATTGCTGTCGGGGCCGCAAAATGGTCTACGGCATGAACAGGAGCGTGAGGCCGTGATCCCGGAGACGCCAGAGGCGCAGCGGGAGCGGGAACGATGCCCCGTCTGCCGCTCCCCCCACCGGCCGATGATCGAGCGGATGCGGCATGAGGAGCGCGCCGCATACGCCGAGATCTACCGGATCCTGCCGCCCGATGCCAGCATCTCGCTGCGGTGGCTGGTCCGGCACTTCACCCGCGGGCATCAGTTCTTCGCGCCCAACGACGGTCCGCAGCTGCCGGGGTGGTTAGTCGAAGACGACAACGAGATGCAGCGCTACCGGCGCGAACAGGGATATTGCCGGACAATCGAGGATCTCTGTCCGCACGTTCCCGCGGGAACGATCAGCACGTGCGAGCAGGTCCGTCATCCTGAGTGTGAACGGTTCCGCCTGCATACATTGCGTGAGCGGCTCATCGACGCGGAAGCGCGCAACGTCTCCCCGCCGATCGCGGCGCCGGCCGGTGCAGAACGCGTTGCGCTGACAGAGCCCCTTGTACCACAACAGCGCCTCGAGGTGGAAAAGAAGACCGGCCAGCAGCGAGGGATTTTCTCCAGCACGGTGCTGGCCATGGAGCCCTCCCAGATCGTCATCAGCATGCCGACCCGCCTGCAGGAAACACTGGCGCTCGCTGCCGGCGACCGCGTCACCGTATCATATCAGGGACGCGTTTCGAAGTATGTCTTCGAGACGGCCGTCCGGGCAGTGCGGGAGGGCAGGGTGGACTTGGAGCCGCCTGGGACCATCGGCATCGCCTCGCGGCGCAGCCCGCGCGTCCCCCTCCGGGACACCACGGTGCGCGTGAAGCGGGTGGAGCAGGGAGGGGAAGAACTGGTCGGAACGGCGCTGGATGCCAGCCTGCAGGGAGTGCGGGTGGTAATGTCTATCGGACTCCCGCAGTGGGAGCGAGTTCGAGTCACCGTGTCGCTCCCGGACGGCCCGCTGGACGTCGATGGCGAGGTGGTCCGCGTCGAGCGGCTGGGCACCGGCCAGATCGCCCACGGCATCTACTTCACAAGCTTGAGCCAGCAAGATATTGCCCGGCTGCGGCGACTGGGAGGATGATCGGTGACGACGATGCGCCTGCAGCCGCTCGTCGCCGTCCTCGCGCTGGTCGGCCTGTTTGCGATTTCGGTCCTGGTCGGTTACGTCGGCGGCCAGGCCTTCCTGACGCCGTCGGCTCCGACCCCCAGACCCGCGCGTTCGGCGCCGGCATCGCCTGAGACAATTACACCGGCCCCCGCACCCAGCCCGCCTCCCGATGCCTCTTCCCGATCGACGCCCAAACCCCCCGACACAACCGCGCCACCAGAGGAACCCGCCGCGGGCCCCGCGACGCCACCTGGAAAGCCCGGGCGCGAGACGGGGGTGCTCTATCGTGTGCAGGTCGGCGCCTACATCTCCCGGGAAAACGCGGAGGCCAGGGCGGCCAAGCTCCGCGAAGAAGGGTTTGACGCGTACGTGACCCAGTCGGGCACCCTGTACAAGGTACAAGTAGGCGCCTTTGCGATCCGCGAGAACGCCGAACGCCTTGCCGCCCAACTGAAGGCGGCGGGCTATGAAGTGCTCATTGCACCATAACTGCGTGATTAGTGATTCGTGATTGGTGATTCGACACCGCATGTCGAGTGAGCGTAGTTACGAATCACAAATCACAAATCACGAATCACTGCTCGGGTCGAGGAGAGACCTTATGGTTAAGCTCATCGCCTTGTATAAGAAGCCTCCAGATCCGTCCTCATTCGACCGTCATTATCGGGACACGCACATGCCCCTCGTCCGCAAGTGGCCCGGCCTGCGGAAGGTGGAACTCGGGCGCATCACCGGCATGCTGGGCGGGAGCGAGCCGCCATACTACCTGATTGCCGAGATGTATTTTGACGATCAGGAGGCGATGCACGCGGCTCTGCGCTCGCCAGAGAGCCGGGCCGCGGGAGAAGACCTGCAGCGTTTCGCCCCTGGTCTGGTCACGCTGCTCTACGCGCAAATGGAGTAGCCACCGGCGCAGCTTCCCGTTTCCCGCTTCCGGTTTCCGGGAGGAACTCATGGCTTATCAGAACATACTCGTCTCAACCGAGGACGCCGTCGCCCTCGTCACCCTGAACCGGCCCGACGTCTTGAACGCCCTCAACCAGGCGACCATGCACGACCTGGGGGATGCGCTGGAGGCATTCGATCGCGACGGGACGGTGCGCTGCGTCATCCTGACCGGGAATGAACGTGCGTTCGCTGCGGGCGCCGACATCAACGAGTTCCGCGGCGCCACTCCGGTGCAGATGCTCCAGGAGGACCGCTTCCTGCAGTGGGAGCGCATCCGCCGGTTTCCCAAACCGATCATCGCCGCGGTCAGCGGATATTGTCTAGGCGGGGGATGCGAGCTGGCGATGCTGTGTGACATCATCATCGCCGCCGAAACCGCGCGTTTCGGACAACCGGAAATCAACTTGGGTCTGATACCGGGAGCCGGCGGCACGCAGCGGCTTCCACGCGCCGTGGGCAAGTACCGAGCCATGGAGTTGATTATGACGGGGCGGCAGATTCCGGCACGGCAGGCCTGCGAGTGGGGCCTCGTCAACCGCGTGGTTCCCGCAGAGGTGTTGCTGGATGAGGCCCGCGCCCTCGCGCGCGAGATCGCCGCGAAACCGCCCGTCGCGGTGCGTTTGGCGAAGGAGGCGATCCTGAAGTCGCTCGACACGCCGATGGATGTGGGCCTCGACCATGAGCGCCGGCTCTTCTACCTGCTGTTCAGCACTGAGGACATGCGCGAAGGCGTGGATGCGTTTCTGAGCAAGCGCAAGGCCACGTTCAAAGGACGCTGAACCTACACAAACTACACAATCTACACAACCCACACAATCACCTACCCACGATCACATTATGAGATTGTCGGTAATTGTGTAGGTCGTGTAGGTTGTGTAGATTGTGTAGATTGAGAAACGTCGGAGGAGACCGAAATGTCGGACACTTTGTTGGTCGACCAGTTGGAAGGCCTGCTTACGGTGACGCTGAACCGGCCGGAGGTCCTCAACGCCTTCAACGAGCAGATGCTACGCGAACTGCACGAGGCGCTGCGCCAGGCTGAGCGGGATGCGGCGGTGCGGTGCGTGCTGCTCACTGGGGCGGGGCGGGGATTCTGCTCCGGTCAGGACCTGCGCGACCGGGCCGGGGCGACCGCCTTCTCCTTCCGCGAATCGCTGCGCAACTGGTATAACCCGATCATCGTGGCGATCCGGACGATCGAGAAACCCGTCATCGCCGCCGTCAACGGCGTAGCCGCGGGCGCGGGGTGCAGCCTGGCGCTGGCCGCGGACATGCGGATTGCCTCTGACCGCGCCAGCTTCATTGAGGTCTTCGCGCGAGTCGGGCTGGTGCCGGACTCGGGCAGCACATACTTCCTCCCCAGGCTGGTGGGGCTGGGGAAGGCATTTGAACTCGCTTACACGGCTGAGCCGGTCGACGCGGCGGAGGCCCTGCGGCTGGGTCTGGTCAATCGCATCGTGCCGCATGACGACCTCATCCCGCAGACGAGGGCGCTGGCGTCACAGCTGGCGGCGGGTCCCACGCGAGGCTACGGGCTTACCAAACGCGCCATCAACTACGGGCTGCATGCCGCGCTTGACCAGGCACTGGCGTACGAGGCACATCTTCAGGAGGTGGCCGGTCGCACCGCCGACCATCGTGAGGGAGTGGCAGCATTTCTGGGGAAGCGGCAGGCGAACTTCAGAGGGGTATGATGCAGGTATGACGGCACAACTCCGAGACGCGGTCATCGTCGACGCCGTGCGCACGCCGGTGGGCCGCTACAATGGCGTCCTGCGGGATGTGCGGCCCGATGATCTGGCCGCCCACGTGATCAAGGAACTCATCCGCCGCACCGGAATCGATCCCAACCAGATCGAGGACGTCATCTTCGGCGCCAGCAACCAGGCAGGCGAGGATAACCGCAACGTCGCGCGGATGGCGCTGCTGCTGGCGGGATTGCCGGTCGCCGTCGCCGGACAGACCGTGAACCGCCTGTGTGGATCGGGCATGCAGGCCGTCGCGTCTGCCGCCCAGGCGATCAAAGTGGGGGAAGGGGATGTGCTCATTGCCGGCGGTGTAGAGTCGATGACCCGGGCGCCGTTCGTGATGGCCAAGCCGCAAGCGGCATTTCCACGCGGGGAAGTCAAGCTGCACGACACGACGCTCGGCTGGCGGTTCACCAATCCAAAACTGGCAGAGAGCTATCCACCGTTCAGCATGGGCGAGACCGCGGAGAACGTAGCCGAACGTTTTCGCGTCACGCGCGAGGAGCAGGATCGTTTTGCCCTGCTCAGCCACCAGCGGGCCGTGCGAGCGATCGCCGAAGGACGCTTCAAAGACGAGATTGTGCCGGTCGTCATCCCGCAACCAAGCGGTGCGCCGGTCGTGGTCGACACCGACGAGCATCCACGCGCCGACACCACATTGGAGAAACTGGCAGCCTTACGGCCGGTGTTCAAGAAGGACGGGAGTGTCACGGCGGGCAACTCATCGGGCATCAACGACGGCGCGGCGGCCGTGCTGCTGGTTTCCGCGGAAGCGGCGGAACGTCTGAACCTCACGCCCATGGCGCGCGTGATCGCGTCGGCGGTGGCAGGCGTGGATCCTGCCTACATGGGGCTGGGGCCCATTCCTGCGACGCGCAAAGTGCTCGAGCGCACGGGACTGACCATCGACGATATGACCACGGTCGAACTCAACGAAGCGTTCGCCGCGCAGGTCCTTCCCTGTATCCGCGAGCTGAAGATTCCCCCAGACAAACTCAACCCCAACGGCGGCGCGATCGCCATGGGACATCCCATCGGTTTCTCCGGCGCGCGCCTCGTCACCACGCTGGTGCACGAGCTGCGGCG
>VBAI01000308.1 GCA_005882295.1 Candidatus Segetimicrobium genomatis
CCACAACCCGATGGTGGAGTATGCGGAACCCAACGGTTACCTGCACGCCTTCGTCACCCCAGACGATCCGTACCTCAGCTCGTGCTACACGACCTCGCACGACGGATGCGTAATCCAGTGGTCCTGGGCGACGGTGAATGCGTATGGGGCGTGGGACGTGACCACCGGCAGCGCGTCGGTGCGCGTTGCCGTGGTCGATACTGGCATCGACGTGGGCGATCCCAACTACCCGTACTTCCCAGATCTCACGGGACATGAGGACATCGTGTCCTGCCAGTCGCCCATCATCAAGAGCTTCGTGTCCGGTGAGTCGGGAGACGACGACAACGGCCACGGGACGCACGTCGCCGGGATCATCGGCGCGTGCGCCAACAACAGCAGGGGCGTGGCCGGGGCTAACTGGTCGGTGCAGCTGATGGGGGTAAAGGTCCTGGACTACTCGGGTTCTGGCACCCTGTCAGCGGTGGCCTCTGGCATCCGCTGGGCCGCCGACAACGGCGCGAAGGTCATCAACCTTAGCCTGGGTACCTCCACGCCATACAAGACGCTGGAGCGAGCCGTCAACTACGCCTGGAACAAGGGAGCGGTCCTGGCCTGCGCGGCTGGAAACGATGGCTCGACCGCGCGGACCTACCCGGCAGCTTACACGAACTGTATTGCCGTCGCCGCGACTGACGCCACCGATACCAAGGCGTCGTTCTCAAGCTACGGGGCGGACTGGGTCGACGTGGCCGCGCCCGGCGTGGCCATTCTCTCCACCGTTCAAGACGACTTTAACTGGTGCTTCCTGTGCTACTGGTACGGCTACAACCCGGGGTATGATGCTCTGTCCGGGACTTCGATGGCGGCGCCGCACGTGGCCGGTCTGGCGGCTCTGGTCTGGGCCACCGGAAAGTGCGCTACGAACAGCTGCGTGCGAAGCCAGATTGAGAGCACCGCCGATCAGATCACCGGCACCGGCAGTTACTGGCGGTGGGGACGCGTCAACTACTATAACGCGGTGAAATGATCCGGTAAGGAACGGGCATGGGGCGCGGTGAATATTCTAGCGTCCCATGCCCGCCCGAGTTGCCTCCAAGAAGACGGCCTCCCCCCCGGCCGAACTCCCCGCGCAGCGCAGACGTCGGGCGCGGAGGATCATCGCGCACCTCCAAGAACGCTATCCGCAGGTCCGCCTGCCGTTAGTGCACCGCGATCCTTTCCAGCTGCTTGTGGCCACCATCCTCTCGGCGCAATGCACCGACGCCATGGTCAACCGCGTCACGCCCGAGCTCTTCCGCCGCTATCCGACGCCACAGGCGCTGGCGGCCGCCCGGATACGGGACGTGGAGAAGATCGTCAAGCCCACCGGATTCTTCAGGCAAAAGACGAGGGCGATCACCAGCATGAGCCGCTCATTAGGCGAGCGTTTTTCCGGGCGCGTGCCGCTGACCATGGATGAGCTGCTGACGCTGGAAGGCGTGGGCCGCAAGACCGCCAACGTCATCCTGTCGGCAAAACGCCTGGAGCCATGGGGGGGCCGCCAGGACCCCGCCGACGGGTTGGGGATTGTCGTGGACACCCACGTGCGGCGCGTCAGCCAGCGGCTGGGGCTGGCGTCCACGGATGATCCTGAGAAGATCGAGCAGCAACTCATGGAGCTCGTCCCGCGCAAGGAGTGGGATGCCTTCTCGCTGCGGCTGATCTACTTCGGCCGCGAAATCTGCACGGCGAAGCGCCCGATGTGCCTCAGTTGCCCCCTGAACCGCCTTTGCCCGTCGGCGCCGTTTGGCGGGAATCCTCCGTGGATGCGCCGGCGCGCCCTCGCCCGCCGGCCGTAGCCGGCAAGATTCCCAACCGTGTGGTGGGGTTAGGTTGCTCCTACCGTGGGGAAATCTCCTGAATGAGGAGGTGGTTGGTCCGCACGGAAATGCACGAGACTCCATGAGGGAGGACGAGTATGGTAACGCAGGCAGTGTCCCCACGGTACCTACGTCTGGTCCTCGTTGCCTCAGCGGTCGGAACGGTCATTGAGTGGTACGACTTCTATATCTTCGGCAGTCTGGCCAGGGTTCTGTCGCAGCAGTTTTTCTCCAAAGCCAATCCTGTGTCTGCATTCCTCGAAACCGTCGCCTTGTTTACCATCGGCTTCCTGATCAGACCGCTGGGGGCGTTAATCTTTGGCCGGATCGGCGACAAAATCGGCCGCAAGTACACATTCCTGATTACCCTCACGGGTATGGGTCTCTCCACGGCCCTGATCGGGTTCATTCCCACGTATGCGCAGATCGGTGTGCTCGCTGCGGTGATCCTGTTCGTCCTCCGGCTGATCCAGGGGCTCACCCTGGGCGGCGAGTACGGCGGCGCGATCACGTATGTCGCCGAGCATACCCCCGACAGTCGCCGCGGATACTACACCGGATATCTGCAAACCTCGCCGACGATCGGTCTGATGCTCTCCTTGATTGTCGTCGTCGGCACGCGCCTGGCGCTGGGGGACCAGGCCTTTAGCGCGTGGGGCTGGCGAATCCCGTTTGTGCTCTCGCTGGTCCTGGTTGTGATCTCGTTCTACATCCGGCTGAAGCTGCAGGAAACGCCGATCTTTACCGAGATGAAAGCCAAGCGCCAGACCGCGGTCAACCCCTGGCGCGAAGCGTTCCTCAGCCAGAACATCAAGTATGTGCTGATCGCGGCCGTGGTGGTGATTGGGCAGGGCGTCGTGTGGTACAGTAGCCAGTTCTGGGCGCTGTTCTTCCTGCAGACCGTCCAGAAACTGGACGTCGTCACCTCCAGCACCATCGTGGGCATCGCCCTGTTGCTGGCCACCCCGTTCTTCGTGATCCTCGGCGGGCTTTCCGACCGGATCGGCCGCAAGCCCATCATCCTGGCCGGCATGGCGCTGGCCGCGATCACCTACCTTCCGATTTACACTGAACTGGGCCGGGCCGCGCAGCCGGGGAACATCAACTACCCGCTGGCTGTGTTCCTGGTCTGGATCCTCGTCCTCTACGTGGCCATGGTGTACGGGCCGATCGCCGCGTTTCTGGCCGAGTTCTTCCCGGCGCGGATCCGCTACACGTCGGTGTCGGTACCGTACCACATCGGCAATGG
>VBAI01000118.1 GCA_005882295.1 Candidatus Segetimicrobium genomatis
GAGGGCGAGCGTGCCCCAGTAAATGAAGACCATCTGCCAGGAGTCGACCGTCGCGTACGACACCACGCCGAAGAGCAAGATACCGATGATCAGCACTTCGATCGAGATGCTGAGTACCGTGTCGCGCGGCTCTCTCATCGTGCCGTGACCAGCCGGTCAACTTCCTCAAGCGATGCCTTGATTTCTGGTGCGGCAGGATAGTACCGCTGCGCGATCTCAAATTCGGTCCGGGCATTAGCCAGCTTCTTCTGCCAGAGGTAAGAAGTCCCGAGACTATAGTTGATATATGGGTTGTTCGGGTCCAGAGTGTGCGCCTGGAGGAAGGCCTGCTCGGCGGCAGCCGCGTCGCCGGCATATAGATTGGCCCAGCCCATGCGGGTGAAAGTCAGAGAGTCCAGAGGAGTGAGACGTGCGGCTTGACGATAGGACGCCAGGGCTTTCCCCAGGTACACGTCCTGCGGTCGGCGGAACAGCATCATGCTGGTGTAGACATCCCCCAGCATCCGATGAAGAGTAGCGTTGCCGGGCGTCCAGGCTACTGCACTCTGGAGATGCGCTTCTGCTTGGTCCAGATAGGCTGCGTCCGCGGACTCGATCGCCCTTCCAAGCTCCAGATCCGCCATAAACGACGGCACCAGGACCAGCGCCAACGCCGCGGCGACGAGCACGGAAAGCATCAATACCGCAGATTGCCACAATCCCCGGGTGCGGGGGAAAGCGATGGCCGGCTGCTCACTGCCTGCTACGATCCGCAAGGCTTCGGCTTCCCATTGACGATGGCAGGACTGGGACACTTCGCCGCCAGAGGATCGCGAGGATCCCGGAGGATCGGCGCGTCGGCAAACCCAAGCGCATCCGTCCGGGCACCCAGCAGTAACGTGCTGGTGTAGACTCCTGACAGGTGAGATGGCGCCGGAATGGCCGGGCTGATAGCCGTCGTCAGCGCGAGGGCCAGCTGGGGAGTAATGGGCGCGGTGAGTGAGAGACTGCGGGCCAGGCTGCTGCTGACTGCGCCCGTCTGCACCAGGAAGGCTAGATAGGCCGCTGCTCCCGCACCGGCGGGCACGCGGGCCTCCAGACCCGCTGCGCGGACGATCCGGACGATGTAATCCCCGACCGTCACCGACTTAGCAGACGCGGCCATCGCGCTCGCAAGATCGAGCGACGCGGCGGCCAGGATGACCACCAGACAGAGAGCCAGCCTCCGGAACATGCGATTCATGATTTCCCCTCCTTCTGCCGTGCGGCGTATTGTCTATCTTCCTTCTTTGACTTCTCGGTGCGGTTATAGTAGGTGTCGTAGTAGTAGGCGTCTCCACTGCGGGCGGGAACGAAATTCAACACAGCACCCACAATCTTGATCCCCACCCCTTCTAATCGCTGCCGCACGTGCTTCAACGAGCGGCGGCTCGTGACACCCACTTTGACGACGACCAGGGCGCCGTCCACCTGCGCGCCCGCGACCTCGGCATCCGTCACGGGCAGCGCCGGCGGGCTATCCAGGATCAACACGTCCGAGTGGGCACGCGCTTCGTCCATCAATTGCTTCATCCGCTGCGCGCCCAGCAGTTCTGTCGGGTTGGGTACCGTCGGGCCGCTCGGCAGGAACCACAAGTTCGGCTCGTCGGCCTGACACACGACGTCGTTCACATCTGCCTGACCCGCGAGGAACGTGGCCAGTCCGGGCGATCCGTTGGTGGAGAAAAACCGTTGGAGGGTCCGTCTTCGGAGGTCACCATCGACCAGCCACACGCGGCGGCCGGTCCGGGCGATGGCGATGGCCAGGTTCATGGCCACGGTACTCTTGCCCTCGCTCGAGAGCGCGCTGGTGACCATCAGGTGCTTGTGCTGCGCATCGGGCAGGGAGAAGAGCACGTGAGTGCGCAGGGCCAAATAGGCTTCGACCACCCGCCAGGCCGCCCGCTCCTGGGCCCCGGGTCCCGCCAGCACGAGGAGACCGCCGCCGTCTCTGCCGGGGCCATTCCCCGAGACCCCTGGGCCTCCCAAGATCGGGATGGCGCCCAGTACGGGCGCTTTGAGCACCCGCTCCACCTCTTCTGAAGACTGCACCGTATCGTCGATCTGGTCTTTGACAAATGCGGCCAACCCGCCGATCATCAGGCCGAGCACAGCCCCAAAGAGCGTGTTCATCTGGCGCCGCGGCCGGATGGGAGTGCGGGGGATCTTCGCCACATCGACCACGCGGATGGCGCTGCCAATGGAGGCCTCAGCGATCCCCGCTTCCTGCAGTCGCTGGCTGAGCAGGAGGTACACTTCCTCGGCTTTCTTTGCTTCGCGCATGAGACGAGCCAGTTCAACCTCGCGCGATGGGACTCCACGAATCTTCTCGGCGTAGTGGGCGATCGCACCGGTCAGGTCGCGCTCTCTGGCGTCCAGGGCCGCCTGGTCGCGGGTCAGTGCGGCATCCAGCCAGTTTCTCGTCTCCGCAATCTTGGCCTCAGTGGCGACCACGGCGGGGTGCTGGGGGGTCAATTGCTCGCGCAGCCCGGCGCGCTCGATCTCTAACGCCGCCAGAGTACTCTGCAGGCCGGTGACGAGTTGGTTCTCGGATGACTGCGTGGGCGTGATCCTCGCGTGGCCGGCCCCGTGCGCACGGGCCCATGCAATCCGCTCTTCAAGTTCTCGCTTCTGCAGCTGCAGGTCTACCTGCTGGGCTTCCAGCGCGGCCAGCTTCTGCACTGTGATCGACGTGTCTTCCGTGAGCGCGATGTTGCCAAACTGGTCTTTGAACCTGACCAGCGCGTCCTCACCCGCCCGCAGTTCCTGGCTGGCCTGCGCCAGTTGTCCTTCGATAAACTGCCGTGTCTCCGTGGCGCGCTGGCGCCGCGATTTGAGGTTCAGGTCGATCAGGCTGTTCGCCAGGGCGTCGGCGGCGGCCGCGGCGAGTCGCGGATTCGTATGCTCGACGCTGATGCGCACCAGGTCCGTGTTGCGAATCGGTCGAACGTCCATGCCGCTATCCAACACGTGCTCGGCATCGGCCCCTACCGTCGTGGCGAGCATGGCGGACGCGCCGGCGCGCACCGCATCGCTGCGGATCAGTTCGGCGAGCGTGGAGACATTCGGTGCCTGAGCCGCCGCCTGGTCGGCGAAGATGCTGAACTCACCGGGGCGGTCCAGCAGCACCACCGGAGGCACTTTGTCGGCGGTGACGGTGGTCGAGGCCTGATACACCGGCGGCATCCATAGCGACGCCCCCACCGCCGTCGCCAGCGCGGCGAGAAAACACGCGGCGACAATCCAGCGGTGCCTCAGGAGCACGTCAATGTAGCCGCGCATGCTCATCTGAGGCTCGTCGAGAAAAGTTGCGTCTACGGATTCCACGACTGTCGTCTCCTCATATGCCTTTGTCTGTCATCGCGAGCGGAGTCCTGCACCTTGTGTGCAGGACGCACCGAAGCAATCTCCCCCGTTGCGAGGGGCGTAAGCCCCGCGGCAATCTCCACGCAAACGGAGATCGCTTCGCTGCGCTCGCGATGACGGTATCGAGGTGGAGATCGCCACGGCCCTACGGGCCTCGCGATGACCAACAATCACAAATGGCGAAACAAATTGGTATCGTGTCAAGAGTGGGCGAGTGATTTGGACTCAGGCTGGTCTAGTTCAGTATCGTAATAGCCGGCGTAATGGTAGTAGCCACGCGTGGGTGTGGCCACGCCGTTCACCACCACGCCGAGAACCCGCGCGCCGACGGCAGCCAGATGCTCACGCGCCCGGCGGGCGGCGTCTCGCGGCGTCTTGCCGATGTGGACGACCAGGATCACGCCGTCGACGGCGGGCGCGAGCACGGACGCATCCGCGACCGGCAGCACCGGCGTGGCGTCGAGCACCATGAGTTCGGCGCCGTCGATTCCCTGGTTGAGCAGTGCCCGCATCTTCTGACTTCCGAGCAGTTCCGCAGGATTCGGAGGCTTCACGCCGCTAGGAAGCAGCCACAGGTTCTCCACTGTTGTCGGTTGCACGGCTTGATCCGCGGACAAACCATCGACCAGGAGATCTGAAAGGCCCAGTGTTGTTTTGGGTTGGAACGCCCACGAGAGGGTCGGCCTGCGCAGGTCGCATTCCATCAGGCACACGCGGCGGCCGGTCTGCGACAAAGCGATCGCCAAGTTGGCTGAGACGGTCGTCTTGCCCTCACCAGGGCCGGGACTGGTGACCTGCACGGTGCGCAGCGGCCGGTCAGGACTCAGGTAGAGCACGCTGGTCCGCAGGTGCCTGAAGGCCTCGGCGAACGGCGCGCGCCGGCGATGGTCCATGAGTAGGGGAAGGTCACGCTTGCCATTCCCATTGGCCCCGTCCCGCCAGGTGGGGATCTCCGCCAGCACTGGCAGCCCCAGCACCTCAGCAACTTGCTGCGGGGTCTTGAAGGTGGTCTCTATCGCCTCGAGCACGTACACGCCGCAGGCGCCCACCACCAGCCCGAGCAGGGCGCCAAACAGTACGTTCATGAGAGTATGCGGCCTGACCGATACGGTGGGAGCAACTGCCCGGTCGACCACCCGCAGGTCTCCGACAATCGATGCCTCGGCGATCTTCGCCTCTTGCAATTTCTCGGACAGCTGAATATATGTCTGCTCAGCGACCCGCACGTCACGGGTCAAGCGGGCAAGTTGCACCTCTGTCGCAGGAAATGCGCGGACATCCTGCTCATAGCGGCTGACGATGCCCTGGAGGGCGCTCTGTCTGGCTTTAGCCGCTTCGCGGCCGACTTCGAGGGTAATGAGCTGACGGGCGAGATCCTGATGCACCGGGTTGCGGGTCACGAGGCGGGATATCACCCGCTCGACCGCCATTTGCTTGAAGCGCGACTCGGCCTCGGAGATCTGCGCGCGCGTGGCCATGACCTGAGGGTGCAGGTCGGTAAACTGCTCCTTGAGACCGGCCAGGGTGATCTCGAGCCTCGTGACCTCTTGGCGGAACTGCGCGGCGTTGGGATCCTCCGCCACCGTGAACGAAGACACGACGGTCGGCTCCTGGGTGGCGAGTGCCGCGCGTGCCTCGCGCAGGCTGGCTTCGATCGCTTGTTGTTCAACGGCGGCGGCCCGGCGCTGCGCCTCGAAATCGGCAAGTTTGCTGATGACGCTGGTGGTTTGCTCCGAGAGCGAGACCTGGCCGGCCCGGGTCTTGTATGCGGCGAGCTCGTTCTCCGCCGTCCTGAGTTCCCGGCCCACCACGGCGATCTGGCTCTCGATGAATTCCCGGCCCGCTCCGGCCTGTGCTCGTCGAGACTGGAGGTGCCAGTCGATGAACCCCTGGGTAATTGCGTTGACGTTCTGGGCCGCCGCATCAGGCGTGGGACCCTCCGCCTCGATGCGAATGACATCTGCACCACGCACCCGCAGAACTCTCAGACCGGCCTGCAGTCGCCGGACGGCCTGCGCTCTGTCGACGGCAACGCCGAGGCGGTCGAGGGCCAACTCCGCGACCGCCCTGCTCTTTACAACCTCAGCCATCGTATCCACGTAAGAATCGACAAACACTTGCTGACTGATACCGGTGCTGTCCGAGGCGAGACGAAGAGAGGCGCCGGTCCGGTCTACGAGGACGGTCGTTGCCGCTCTGTAGACCCGTGGCGTGGTGAGACTGCTGACAAGCGCCGTCGTAAGCGCAACGGCAGCGACGGCGGCAACGAGCCACCACCGGCCCAGAAGCAGATCGATATGATCTCTGAGCGAGGGCTCGTGCTCCATGCGACTACCTGAAGAAGAGGGCCAAACCAGCCAGGATGCTGGCCACGCTGGACACGTTGACCAGGCCGGTCTGCGGGACGACGAGAATGTCCCCGGGCTGCACCAGCATGTCGCGGCTGAGATCGCCCCGCTGAATCACGGCCTGAAGGTTCAGGCTGATGAGCATTCCGTTGTTGGGGAGTTTTTCCACCTTGCCGACGGCCGCCGGCAGTTGCGGGGGAGCCCCACTCCGCCGCACGATGTGTATGGTCGTCGGCGTCGCAACACCCCGCTGCATTGGGCCTCCGGCCATGGCCAGCGCCTGCAGGACACTCACGTCGCCGCGGAGCACGTAGACGCCGGGACGGCCCACATCGCCGAGGACAAAGAAGCGGCTGTTGAGTTCCTCCGGTACCAGCAGCGTGTCGCCGGGCTGCAGCGCGACGTTGTATTGCATGTCCTGGCGAACGAGGAGGTCTTCCAGAGGGAGGGGCTGGTTCTCCCCGGACGCGCGCACCAGGCGGGCCTCGGTGACCGAAGCCATTTCAGTTAGGCCTCCGGCCGCGGACAGGGCCTCGAGAACGGTGGCGCCGGGCCTCAACGCATAGATGCCCGGCCGCACTACCTGGCCCAGCACCGAGACACTGATCTTGCGAAACTCCTTGACGGCGATCGAAACCTGGGGATTGCGAATGTAGAGGCTGTAGGCGCGCACGAGCTCGCGGGTCAGGTCGTCGACGGATAATCCGCCGGCACCGATGGTTCCAACGAGCGGCAGAGCGATGGACCCATCCGGGAGGACGGTGACAACCCGGGTGAGGTCGGGCTGACCGTAGACGCCGACTTCGATAATGTCTTCGGCTCCAAGAACGTAGGGTTGTTGGGCGGAGACGGGTGGGGCGATGAGCACCAACATGATGGTGAAGCTGAGGAACACTCGCGTAGTCATCGAATCACCTCGAACGAGTACTGTCATCGCGAGCGCCGAAGGCGCGTGGCGATCTCTCCTTGAGAGGAGATTGCTTCGGCCCTGCGGGCCTCGCAATGACGAGAAATCTGCGGACCTTGCAATGACAGATGGCGTGGCTCCGCCCGTCTGGGTGCATTTGCTTTCTGCACCCTGCGGTGCGGTTGACTCTACTTGCGGCCGGTGTAACCAATCTGGCGACCGGCTTTTCTAAGTCATCGCGAGCGTTAGCGAAGCGATCTCCTCTGGAGGGGAGATTGCTTCGGCCCTGCGGGCCTCGCAATGACGAAGGGCTACGCGCCTCGCAATGACTGCATGCTCTCTACACCCGTTCGAGGTCGAAGATCTCGATCTCGAGGGACCTTACGCTTCCCAAGACTTCTAACAACACACGCACGCGATCTTGGCGGGAGGTGGGGCGTTCAAAGATGCCCTCCAATCCCGCAAATGGACCTGTTCTGATCCGCACCCGGACGCCGGCCGGAACATTCAGCCCTACACGCACGAACCCCAGCGGCTCGACGCGATCGCGGATCATCTGTACGAGATCTGCGGGCACCGCAAGAGGCTGATCCCCATCGCCCAGGATCCGCCGGGTGCCCGGGGCCCAGCGGACCGCATTCCACATCGCCGGGCCCAACGTCATACGAAGGAATAGATAGCTCGGGAACAGCGGCTCGAGTGTGACCACCCTGCGGCGCGCATGCCTTCGGATGACCTCGATCTTTGGAAGGAATGGTTCAGCCGCCCGCGCTCGCGTGGCAAGATGTGCGACCAGCCTCTCCTCCTGACGAGGCTTCGTTTGAATGACATACCACTGCGCCGTATCATTCCAAAGCCACCTCGGAGTGCCCAGATGTTGCAGTCCAGTTGACATCCGGCCTGGTGATGAAACAACGACCTCCGCCATTGACACTCCAATCCTCCGATCGATGACCTACCTGAGAATGCCGCCGCGAAAGGCCGTGGCGATGGCCGCCGCGCGGTTGCGGGAGTGCGTCTTTCTGAGAATCGATCTCACGTGGGTCTTTACCGTAGGTGTTGAAACGCCCAGTTGCTTGGCAATCTGCGAATCAGTCTGCCCTTCCGCCATCGCCTGAATGACGCTCCCTTCCTTCTGGCTGAGCGCAACCGTCGTCGCGTCCCGGGCAGGAACAGGACTGAGTTGTCCCAGCATTGCGAACTCGTCATGCGCGATCGCGCACTCCATCACGGCCTTCCCACCGGCTACCAGCCGCACATCTCTGGCGAGTTGTTGCTCGCATACCTCACGAGGCAAATATCCCCAGCCGCCGGCGCCGGCCACGCGCACAACACCGTCTCGGAAATCATCTTCGGAAAGCACGATCGCCTTTGTCATAGGCGCTGCAGTGCCCAGCCGGCGCAGGAACTCGGAGAGATCCTCATCGACCCGACGCGCGTCGATCAATGCAATATCCGGCGACAGCTGCCGCACAGCTGCTACCGCCTGTTCGGCCAGCACCTCGCCGACAACGACGACCTCACCGGCCGTGCGGAGTAGTTGTTTGAGGGCGAAGCGTACCAAGGGATCGGCGATTAGGAGAACGGTGCACCGGACGGACGAAGTCTCTTGCTTGACATCATCCTCCTGAACCGATGATGGCATTAGATGGCGCGAGAACTTCTTATGCCTGTGGTGAAGGGCCTTCACTCGAATGAGTCTTTCAGGACGCCCGGATATCAAAGATCGAGGCATGCGAGAGTGCGGATGTTACATTCCACTTGCTGCGATGTGACTCTAGAAAGAACTAGGGGCTAGTCCGATCGGGTGATAGCTTGTCGAAAACTAAATATCTTAAGGAGTCCGCTCGGATCGAAGACTTCGGCATCCCTCAATCGGATGATTCTACTCTGAGGACAAGTTTCCCAAAGTGCTGGCTTTGCTCCATCACATCCTGCGCCTTCACCGCGTCTTCGAGCGGAAAGGCCT
>VBAI01000119.1 GCA_005882295.1 Candidatus Segetimicrobium genomatis
TAGTCTGACTTAGTTGCTCTAACTCCGAGATCATCGCTTCCATCGTTTCTCGTCGGACGCGGTCGCGCCTGCTTTTCTCTTGCCTGGTCCCCGGGTCCCCTGGTCCCTGGGTCCCGTAGTATAATTCGTTGAGGCGGGCGGTTAGCTCAGTGGTTAGAGCGCATGCTTCACACGCATGAGGTCGCAGGTTCAAGTCCTGCACCGCCCACCAGCGAGGAGATGCCCCTGGCAGTTGTAGTTCGGGGGCATCTCCTCGCTGGTGGGTAGTTGGAGAATGAACCTGCGACCTCAGGGGGGATGTGGGGGGGACGTCATAACCTGCCCCCAGGTTGCAAGAGCGGCAGTGAGTGCAACTGGGATTGTTAGGATCCAGTCGGCGAAGATGCAGCGCCGCTGTCGTTGACGTCGTACCGGCGGAGATAGAAGGCGGCGGTTGCACCTTTGAACCAGAGGTTCAGGAGCACTCCGACGCCGCTCAACACGAGGCCTCCGATCTTTCCCAGCACAGATTCCGGCAGAGTCTGAAGACTGATGAGAACCGCCAGGGGTGGGACCAGGGCGTACCCTGCCGATCTTGGCCACTCATCGCGCAACATCCGCCACCCGATGCCCAGCGCCATTCGTATGCCGCGGGTGGTGTACGCTAGCGCAGGCGTTACAAACGTCAGGAACACGTCAACAGGAACATTCAGAAGGAACATGGCTATCGTTGTCGTCCGAATCGTAGACTCACCCGGCAAAGGCTGATTGCCGACCAAGGCAGATCTCACCAGCCACAAAACCACTACCTGCAAGACAACGAGTATGGGGACAAACACCAGTAGCCCCAGCCCAAGGTACCGCAAGGTGAATGCCCTTGTCAGCGTCCACAATTCTACAGGACGAATCCCCTTGCCCCGGTATGCTCTCAGGTACCAGATGCGCTCTGTCCCGAACCAACCGGCCAATGCCACACTCATGAGAATGGTGGCAGCGACGAGCAGTGGGTAGGAGTCTGGAGCCGTCAGGGTTCGAATCAGTGCAGAGGAACCGAGTGTGATGATAACCGAGGACACTGGGAGCAACGGCGCATTCCGCCAGGCGCGGCTCGCGAGGATCAAGTCCTGCGCAAAGACTTGCCAGGCGCCCAGTCGTGCCTCCTCAGCGTTCACGCGGGTCCTCTCGCTTCCGAGTTTAGCCTCGTGAGCGCAATTCTGCTTGGAGCCAACTATCTGCTCCAAACATAACTTGCCTCATCTTCCAGGCTCTCATGAACCCCGGTCGTCCTCGTGAGCGTTGGCCCCGTTGGTGCCACGCGCTGGCCCAAACAGGGCGAGGAGGTCGCGCTGCTCCTGGGGGAGGACGAGGGTTGTGTTCCGGGGTTCCGGGTAAATCTCTGCCGCCTTCCAGAGCGCCTGTCTCACACTCGAGCCCGTGCGGATCTTGATGCCGCGCGCACGCAGGTCCCCGAGGAGGCGCAGCGCGTCGAAGAGGTAGACGGATTGGATCACCCACGGGCGAGTAGCGCCCCGAGATGAGGCAGCGGATCCCTCGGGGCCCGTGAGCGCCAAGTAGTAGTCAGGCGCGCCCCGCGCATGGAGATCAAGCACGCCTTCCTGCTTGCCGTACCACTTCACGTTGACAGTGTGCCCCATGAGGGCGCCCGCCATAAACCTTCCGTCATAGGCCCGTTTCCTGGCCGATCGCTCGAGGGTGATGTCGAAGACTTGCGCGGCGATATATTCGCCGACATGCCCGCGCTCGGTCGGCCTCCCGATCACGTCAGCGATTTTATCCCCGATCGCATTGTACTGATGTAGGAGATCGGCGAGACGTTTGAGATCGATGCGCTCCATCGCGCTCACTGGCGCGCCCTGGCCTTTCCGGGCCCCTTGATCTTCCATTACACACTCACCAAGGAAGACAGATTCGTACAGCCATTCTACAGCCTAATGGGTGGAAAACGGCGGTCTTCCGTGGACGTTGGCGGAATCTCGGAAGCGACGAGACCCGGATCAGTAGCGGCCGGCGGACGTTGTTGGACAATGGTGGAATGTTGTCGAACCGGATTCACACGCATGAGGTGGCAGGTTCAAGTCCTGCACCGCCCACCAGCGTGGCGATGCCCCTGGCAGTTGTAGTTCAGGGGCATCGCCACGCTGGTGTGTAGTTGGAGAATGAACCTGCGACCTCAGGGGGGATGAGGGGGGACGTCAGTCCCCCCGGATGGTAAGGGGTGGAATCGGAGGGGCTGGCCCCTCCGAGGAGGGAGCCGCGACGTCAAATTCCTCTCAAAATGCTCATGTAACATTCTGCTTCGCTGCCACTCTAGTTGAAATGCTTGGACTTGCACGCTCCCCCACGTATGCTGGGCTGTAGCCCTGCTGCTATAGGCAGACGGGGGTCGCGGCGACCGACGAGGTGGCAGGTTCAAGTCCTGCACCGCCCACCAACGTGGCGATGCCCGCAACAAATCTGGCGTGTAATTGATACACCTCCCGATTAGTCTGAACCAGCAGACATCGGGGCATTTCGTGATTGTTTCTTACCATGAAAGAGTCACTATCATCTGCCGGCGGACCCACTTCCCCAACGACTGGCGGTCGCTCCAAGCAAATCTAAGACGACTGCCACCATCGTTATTGTGATCTTGCTACTGATTGTATAGGAAGCTGGCCCGAAGAAACTAAGATGCCACTACCGTCTGGAAAGTCATCAAGAATTATGATGAGGGTCTCATGAAAGCGATATTTCTACCGCAACTCACCGAAGACCAAATGCGTCGCACGGCGATGATCCTTTGGGAAACTGGAAAGCTCGACTGGGGGCGAGCAAAGACGCAAGCTTCCTCGGCGCCAGGAGAAGTTTTCGCGGCAAACGATGAAGGGCAAATCAACAGCATCGCAGAGGCGCTGAAGAAATCCGGCCTGTCCCCAGAGATACGTGAGAGGGAGTCCAAAATGGAGCTTAGCGAGGATGCTCGAAGAAGAATTTTCAACGAAGAGCTGGTTCGGGAACAATCGCGACGCCGTGTTCAAGAAGAGGAGCGAGCGAAAGAGGAGGCAAGGCGGCAGGCGACGCTTCTCACGACTCCCGAGCAAGAAGCTTCTATCAATCGCTGGTCTTGGGGAGGAGGCATGTTTGAATGGATCTATCTGTCCGCGATGAACGCAAATCAACGGGGAATTGTTGTCTTGCTCATTTCTTTGATTCCATATTTGGGCGCTTTAGCCATGTTTATCTACGTCGGTCTGAAGGGCAGGCGGATTGCATGGGAGTCTCGTGAGTGGAAAGACTACGATGACTTCGAAGCATGTCAGCGCATATGGGATAGATGGGCATTGTGGATCCTAGCGATGGGTATCGTCTTGGGGGCTTTGGTGGTACTTTCTGGTTTAAGGTGACGTTGAGCGGCAGGTCGTCCGGTGGAAGCTCCCTAATGATGATGGACCGCAATTGGGGCTGATGAAGTGAGCTTAATCGGTGGGAAATGGAGATCTGCAGATGGATCTTGGCGTAATGTCACAGTACCCTCGAAAGGAATCGTCCTGGTACCTGGTACATCTGCCTGCGCGGATTCAAATGTGGGGAGCCCTAAACGACAATAGCCAACCTGAGTCAATCATGTATATGTTGGAGTCGGGTGGCCTAGTGTGTGACCGGAGCAGGGGCCGCATCGGCCTCGGCCTGGAAGTAGGGGCGGGGCTTGAAGCCGAATGGCCCGGCAACGAGGCTGCGTGGAACCCCCAAGACCAGTTGGTTGTAATCCCGTACCCGTTCGTTATACCGCCGCCGCTCCACCGCAATCCGGTTTTCAGTCCCTGCGAGTTCGTCCATCAGACTCAAGACGACCTCCCGGCTCCGCAGCTCAGGATACTGCTCGACGACGGCGATCAGGCGCGCTGTCAGTTCCTGGAGTTGGTTGGCCGCTTCGACTCGTTGCGGTGATCCAGACGATGCGGCATAGAGTTCCCGCGCTCTGGCGAGGCTCTCAAACAACGCCCGCTCGTGCGCCAGGTACCCCTGCGTGGCTGCCACCAGGTTGGGAATAAGGTCCGCTCGGCGTTGGTACACGGATTCGACCTGGGCCCACTGCGCGTCGACCGCCTGCTGCGCCTGCGTCATTCGATTGTACGTGGTTGCAGTCCAGGCGCCGAGCAGCAGGAGCACGAAGACGATGAGCCAAGCCCTGGAGGGCGACCGGGCTGCTCGGGCCGCTACGGGGGCGCCTGACGTCGTTGTAGGATCGACGGGCCTCACCGAGGCTCCTCACGGCTCACATCGATGACGTCGGGGATGTGCGACGGCGGTTCTCCGTCCACCCGAGGACGGCGCTCGCGGAGCACCCGACCAAACGCCTCCACGGTTTTGCGCAGACCATCGGCAAACCGCCCGACACGAAAATCCGGGACCATGATGTCGTTAATCACCTGCTCGAGAAACGCCTGAGGGGCGACTTCGCGGAGCCCTTTGCCAACGACGACCTCGATCTGCCGCTTGGCCACGACCACAAGGATCAGGATGCCGTTGTGCAGCTCGCGCTTGCCGATCCCCAGATGGTCGAAGTATTTTCTTGCGAACTCCGAGGGTTCTTCAGCGTCGTCCAGCAGCATGACGCAGATCTCCGCCGTGGTCTCGCGATCGATCTGCTCGATCAACTCTCGAAGCCTGGCCTTCTCCGCTCGACTGATCAGGTGGGTGACCTTGTGCCGCCTGCGGCCAATCCTCATGTGAGCCTACCAGCCTCCCGACGCTCCACCGCCCCCGGACCCTCCACCCCCAAATCCCCCAAATCCTCCACCCCCGAATCCCCCGCTACTCCAGCCGCCGCCGCCCAAAAACAAGCCTGGGCTACCGAAAAACTGGCCGCCGCCTGATTCAGTCCTGACCTCCTTATAGCCACATCGAGGGCAAAGATACGAGGCGGTTAGGACTCCCCGCTGGACACTCTTGACGGATTCCCTCCGCAGCAGGGCATGGCATCGGGGGCATCGGCGCTGTGTGGTGCCGTACCCCCACCGCCCGGCGGTAAGAAGTGCGAGGGCGATCAGGACAGCCCATGGAATTGCCGACGACGGCCCTTCCTGCGGACGAGGGCTTGGCGGAGGGTAGGCAGATGCGCTGCCGCCGGTGAGCCGGCTGAGCTCGTCGATAGCCGCCTTGAGTCCCCCGGCGTAATCAGCCTGCCGGAACTTCGGGACGATGAGGTCGCGGATGATGCGGCCAGCCTGGGCATCCGAGACTTTGCCCTCTAACCCGTAGCCGACCTCAATGCGCACCTGCCGGTCCTGGATGGCGACCACGACAAGAATGCCGTTATTTCTATTGCGTTGGCCGATGCCCCATTGTTCGAAGAGCCTGACGGCGAGGTCCGCGATCGTACGGTCGCCGAGGGAGGGGAAAATGGCAATCGCCATCTCGTTGCCTGTCTCGCGTTCGTAGGCCTGCAGGCGTGCCTCCAGCCCTGCGCGGACGTCAGGGGCCAGGGCCCCGGCGAAATCGTTGACGAACCCCGTTGGCGCTGGAAACTGCGCACCCGCGAGCCCGACCGCAATGGGAAGGATGGCGAAGGCCTGACGGGAGAGGCGCACGGCGCACCGCTAGGGCGTCGTTAGATTGACTTTGGGAGCTTTCCGAGCCTCCGCCTGTGAGATGAAGAATTCGCGTTCGTGGAATCCGAGCGTGCCGGCCACCAGTAGGGTTGGGAAAGACTTGACCTGGGTGTTGTAGTCGCGGACCTGCTGGTTGTAGGCAAGCCGGGCGGAGGCGATCTCATTCTCGGTCGCGCTGATCTCCGCCATCAGCCGCTGCACGACGTCGCTGGAGCGTAGCGTCGGGTAGTTCTCCACGATAACCAGCAGACGGGCCAGGGCGGTTTCCAGTTGGTTGGCCGCCGCGACACGCTGTGGCGACCCGGCGGGCGCCCCCGCGTATCGCGTCCTGGCCTCCGCAATGGCCTCAAAGACGGTGCGCTCTTGCTGAAGGAATCCTTTCGTCGCCTCGGTCAGGTTTGGGATGAGGTCGAAACGCCGCTGGTATTGCGCTTCCACGTTGCCCCAGGCCGCTTCAACCTGCTGGTTGGCCCGAACCAGCCGGTTGTAGGTTCCGGCCATTGATGAGATCCCAGCGAGCACAATGAGAATGAGAACGATCAGTCCGATTAGGCCCGAGCGCGCGGTCGACACCACTTCCTCCCTGCTTGTGAGATGTCGCGTTGTTCAGCAACACGCTTCTCTGCCTCCTGGGGCATCCCTCTCTCAGGGTGCGGATTCCAGGACGCGGACTTCCTTCAGGGCACGGGAGCCATGACCGCCATGACCGCTTATGATCAGGATGGGTCAATTTCGGTACCTGGTACCGTTTCCTTCAATGAGTCCGGCAGTAGAAGGCTGGAATTGATCTAGAGAGGCGTCAGTGAATGGCAACTGTCGCCCTTGGCGATGCCCGCATCGGCTTTGACGACTTCGGCGCAGGGGACCCGGTGCTACTCCTACACGGTTTCCCCGCGACGCGCCGCCTCTGGGCGCAGGTCGCACGACGTCTGGCTGAAG
The DNA here is from genome assembly GCA_005882295.1 of Candidatus Segetimicrobium genomatis. Lineage (GTDB taxonomy): Bacteria > Sysuimicrobiota > Sysuimicrobiia > Sysuimicrobiales > Kaftiobacteriaceae > Telluricultor. The sequence goes on from VBAI01000119.1 coordinate 6,531, forward strand.
CGGGGTATCGCATACTCGCTCCCGATCTAGTCGGCTACGGCGAGTCCGAACCCGCGCCAGGCGTCGGTGTAGGCATGGTGTGTATCATCGGGGTCTGACCCCTTTGAAGAGTCCATACCGGCTATCTCTGAATGACCCGGTTGAGTCAGCTGAGCCCCCGCCCCGGACACGCGCACAGCATTCCATCCCACCGCGATCATCGCTACCCCGCCCACCAGTTCTCGCTGGGAGGCGCCGTCAGGCGCCTCAATCCTTAAACACCCTAGGCAGGGAATCTCTACCCAATTCCGTGAATACGGCCAAACTATAGTCAATCAAAGGGTTGGTCCACTATGACTGGGGAATCGGGTTCTGGATCCGACGCACACCTCACGGCGAGGCTCGGGCTCGGTCGAATCGCCGGCAGTATTCTTGCGTTGCTTCTCTTGACGGTTCCGCTCCTCTCAAACTTACGGCAAATCCCTCATCGCACCTTTGCGGCGGTGGGGCCTGAGGCGGAGCGGCTCGCATTTGTCTCCTCCGAGGGCGGAACCGTCCAAATCTTTGCCATCAACACCGATGGCACTGGACTGCAACAGCTTACCCGTCCTCCCGGACAGAGTGAAATCCCTGTGTGGTCGCCCGACGGCCGCCGTATCGCGTTCATCAGGGCTCAGGAACGCGATACCCAGATCTACCTGATGAATGCCGATGGCGGCGGCCAGCGCCCGCTCACCGCATCGCCGGGGACCAACACATTCCCGGCGTGGTCGCCCGGCGGCCCGTCGATCGCGTTCGTGTCGGACCGAGGGGGCAGCGGCCCTCAGATCTACGTGATGAACGCGGATGGCAGTCAACAGACACGTCTGACCGCGTCGCCAGGAGAGAGTACAGTTCCGGTGTGGTCACCTGATGGCCGGCGTATCGCGTTTGTGTCGACGCGTGACCAGGGCCTGCCAGAACTCTACGTGATGAATGCAGATGGCACTGGGCAGAGGCGGCTAACAGACCCAGAGCTGTATGTCGCCAACCCATACAGCCGGGGACAGCAACGGCTTGTCCCTGAAGGGATTCTGCTGAGGTCTGGAACGTTGCATCCTGCCTGGTCGCCCGACGGGAAGCAGATCGCCTTCGTCATCAGGGTCGGACTATATGAACAGTCAGTCCAAGTCGTGAATCCTGATAGCGGTTACAGGGCGCGGGTCGCTACCGGCTACGCGCCGGCATGGTCACCCGACGGACATCGCATCGCGTTTGTCGGCGTTCGCCACGGCGACGCCCAGATCTACGTCATGACGACTGACCGAAGCCGATTACTGCGACTCACCTCCCACGGAGTGAACCTGCTTCCCACCTGGTCGCCCAACGGGCGGCGAATCGCATTTCTGGCGTCTCGGGACGGCACTCTGGGAGTCTACGTAATGAATGCTGATGGCAGCGGCCAGCAGCGCCTGGGATCTGCATCCGGTGATCTCTCCAAATTGCCGGTTCTGTCGTGGAGACCGCACCTGCGCTGAACGAGATTGAGTCGATACGCTCACGCAGACAGGCTCAGGTCGGCAGCGAGCATGACGAAGTACACTCTCGGGTTTTGGCAGGGAGCCGCCCTCTATGTCGGGGCTGTCATCGGGACGGGTATCCTCGTCTTGCCGGCCATCGCGGCCGAGACGGCGGGTCCCGCCTCCGTGCTGGCCTGGCTCGCCCTTGTGCTGCTCTCGTTTCCGCTCGCGCTCACGTATGCAGGCCTCTCGCGTGACCGGCCGGACGCGGCCGGCTTCGCCGGGGCGATCGAGCGTGCCTTCGGCCCACGGGGAGGGGCGGCGGCCGGCTGGATCTTCCTGGCGCAGGCGCCGACCGGGTATGTGATCGCAGCCTTGATCGCCGGCGAGTACGCCGCGAGCCTCATCGGCGGTGGCCGGGAGGCGAGGTTCGTGCTCGGAGGTGGACTCGTTGCACTCGCCTACGTGCTCAATGCTGCGGGCCTGCGGATCAGCGCGCGCGCACAACTCTTTTCTGTCGGCGCGATCGCCGCGGGTATGATGCTGATCGTCGGCCGGACGCTCGGCCACGTCGACCGATCGGCATTCCTGCCGTTCGCTCCGCACGGCGCCTCCGCCGTTGGTCTCGCCGCACTGCAGTTGTTCTGGGCATTCGTGGGTTGGGAAGCCATTACGCCGCTTGCGGCCGACTTCCGGAACCCGCGCGACATTTCGCGCGCCAGTTTGCTCGCCGTCGTGGTGGTGGGGATCCTCTACGTCTCCCTCGCGATCGCCACCATCGGGACGCGCGCGTACGGCCGTGCCCTGGGATCGGAGACCCCGCTCGTCCCAATGGCGGCGAGCACCTTCGGGCCGGCCGCCGCGATCGTGGTCGGCATCGCAGGCTTCGTACTGTCATTCGCGCCGGTGAACGCGTATACAGCCGGTATCAGTCGCCTGATCTGTGCACTCGGTCGCCGCCGGCAGCTTCCGGTCTGGCTCGGCGTAGAGTCGGCATCGGGCACCCCGCTGCGCGCGCTCGGCGTCATGGGGACGTTGTGCGCTGCCGCCGCGGCGCTCTCGTACGTCGCCGGGTGGAACATCGCCGATCTGCTGCCGCTATCCACCTCGTCGTTCATCGCGACGTACGTGCTCTCGATGGCGGCGGCTATGCGCCTGCTGGATCCGCCCCTAAGGTACGCGGCTGCAGTCTCGCTCGCCGCATGCGTTGGCGTGCTGTTCTTCGCCGGGGCGCTGCTCGTATGGATCGCCGGCGTCGCAGCGTGCTCAGTCGGGTACCAGTGGCTCGTGACGCGTCGGCTTACGGTGGGGCCGGGACGTCAGCGGGTTGTGGGTGGGCATAGGCGCTGACCGCGTCCCAGACTTGTGGCACTTCATGACCTAATCGCCAGGCGGCAACGCCTCCGAGCCCGTGCCGCGCGGCCAGATCGAGTTTGTACTCGACGCTGCGGGCGTTTTCGAAGTAGAATTTTTACCATCGGAGGTGCGGCGGTGCTAATCCCTGAACGGGACGAGTCGCGCGCGCTCAGCCGGTTTCCGATCGCCCTCGTCACGCTTATCGTGGCGAACATCCTTGTCTTCCTCGCCGAGTTGAGCCTGGGGGACAGTTTCGTAACGCGGTATTCGATGAAACCTGCGGAAATTGTGCATGGGGTGCATCTGGAGACCCTGTTCACGTCCATGTTCTTGCACGCCAACATCCTGCATATCGCCGGCAACATGCTCTATCTGTGGGTATTCGGCGACGAACTGGAAGCGAATTATCTCGGCTCGACCCGCTTCGTGGTCTTTTATCTGGTCTGCGGACTGGCGGCCAGCGCCTTGCAGATTGCCGTCAATCCGGCCTCCACCGTGCCGAATCTGGGGGCCAGCGGAGCGATCGCCGGCGTGCTCGGCGCGTTCCTGGTCGAGTTCCCGCGCGACAGGATCCTGGTCGCCGTTCTGGTCCCGTTTTGGATCGGGCAACGGCGCCTCTCGGCCATGGTGCTGATCGGTATCTGGTTCGCGATCCAGCTGATCGGGGGCGTTGGGAGCATCACGGCCGTCGGACAAGGAGGAGTCGCGTATTTTGCCCACATCGGAGGGTTCATCGCCGGGGTCTTGCTGATCAAGCTCTTCGGCGCCGGCAGGCGCCGTATGGGCGACTGGGGAGCAGTGCGAGGCTGAGGGTATGCAGCGTAGCCCTGACGTGTTCACCCGGACGACGCGGCTGGTGGCGTGGGTTCTCGTTGCCGCCCTCGTCTTTTGGCTCCTGTACCGTCTCCGTTTCGTGCTGCTGCTGCTCGTCGCTGCCGGATGGGTCGCATACGCGATTGCCCCCCTGGTGCACGTATTCAGCGGCCGCAAGCGCCAGTTCCGCCCGCTGGGGATCGCCTTTGCCTATCTCACCGTTATCGGCGCGCTCATCATCGTCGGGGTCGTGGCTGTGGGGCCCGCCGTCAGCGATGCCAGGCGGCTGGCCACGAATCTGCCCGAATACGCGCAGCATTTGCAGCAATGGTCGACCGGTGCGGCGGCCAAATATCTGGCGTTGCTGCCGGCAGACACGCGCCCGTTGTTCGATCAACTTGTGAGGGAAGCCAGCGACCGCCTCCGTGATCTGGGGCAGAGTCTGGCGCAGCGGACCCTGGCGTTCGTGTTCTCTCTCTCCACGCTGCTGGGCGCAGGTGCGCTGGCGTTGGTCATCAGCATCCTGCTCCTTACGGATACAGACTACCTGAAGGAAGCGGCTTTCCGGCTCATTCCGCGCGCCTACCATCGGGACGCGACAGCGCTCCTGGAGGAGATGAACGGGGCGTTGTCGGGGCTGGTGCGAGGGCAAATCGTCGTGGGGATGGCTGTCGGCCTCACCCTGTGGATCGGGTTGGGATTGTTGCACGTGCAGTATGCGGCGCTGCTGGCGACGTTCACTGGTATCGCGCAGCTTGTGCCCGACATCGGCGCAGTCGTGGGTCTGATCGCCGGTGTGACCCTGGCCGCGTTCCAGGGCGCGAGAGCCGCCGTGGAGACCGCTGTGCTGTTCCTGGTGGTGTATCAACTCGCCGCGCGCGTCCTGGGGCCGTGGGTGTTCAGTCGCGCCGTCCACATGCACTCCCTGATCATCATCCTGGTGACCGTCTCGGGTGCGGTGCTGGCCGGGATCGTTGGCGCGCTGCTGGCTGTTCCCTTCGCCGCAGTAGCCAAAGTGCTCCTAGACTTTGCGTACAGGCGCCTCAGTCCTCGGTTCGGGTTGTCGAGCACTCCGGAGTCGTAAGGGCCGCCGGTGCATGGCACCGACGGGCGGCACTGGAACTTTTAGGGCCACCGCCTCGTAGGCCAGTACCTTCAACCGCCAACGTCGAATACGGTACAGGTAGGATATCATGCGGTAGGTTCATCCAGGAGGTCCCGCAATGAGAGGGGTCGTGATCCACCGGGTTCCGGGGATGAGCGCCCGGGTCGACTGTTTCCCGCACCCAGCGGCGGACCCGGCCAGCAGCAAAGTCTACGTCGTCTGGTGCGATTTCGATGGCGTGCAAGGGGTAGTGAAAGCAGCCGTTTCAGTTGATGGCTTTCAATGGACGCAGCTCGGCACTGTCGCGCAGGTTTCAGGGCGTAACGCATTCTTCCCGCAGGCGAGCGTGGCGCCGAGCGGACTGGTCGCACTCATCTTCTTGGCCCTTACCCAACCGCCGGCGAACGATCCATTCCAAACGGGCGTGCAGGTCTACGATGCTTATTATGCGCAGCTCGCGCCGGGCGCCTCCGCCTTCACCAACCCTATCCTGGTGAGCACGCAGTCGTCGAACCCAGACAGTTCTAGCTATAACAACCTGATGGAACAGTTCATCGGGGACTATATTGGGATCATCGCCGGCTCCACCGGCGCCGTTGCCGTCTGGACCGATGTCCGCAACGGCGTGGTGTGTGGAGAGGTCGACGCCTACCGCAACGCTCTCTACGCTGGTTCGCGGACGGCCGTGGCACCCAATCCGGATCGCGAGTGCGGAATTGGGTTTGGGAATACGGATAACTTTGCCTCCCGTATCGACTATTAACCATGCGAAAAAGCACGCACCGGTTGCCCGGTCTGGTCCTTTCAAATCATGAGTTCATCGTGCCTCTGGACCACAAAAAACCGAACGCGGAGAAAATCACGATCTTCGCGCGCGAGGTGGTTTCGATCGAGCACGAGAGCAAGGCGGACCTCCCGTGGCTTGTGTTTTTTCAGGGCGGACCGGGCTTTCCGTCGCCGCGTCCGGACAGCAAAACCGGTTGGCTGAAACGAGCTCTGAAGGAGTATCGCGTGCTTTTACTGGATCAGCGAGGCACCGGGCTCTCTACTCCGGTCACGTTTCAGACTCTCGCCAAGATCGGATCTCCGCAAAAGCAGGCTGATTATCTCAAGAACTTTCGGGCCGACGCGATCGTGGCCGATGCGGAGTTGATCCGTCGCGAGATTATCGGCGCCGGCACGCGCTGGTCAGGATTGGGGCAGAGCTACGGCGGCTTTTGCCTTACCCATTATCTGTCCACAGCGCCGGAAGGCTTGAAAGAAGCGATCATCACCGGCGGATTGCCGCCCATCGGGGTGTCAATCGATGCTGTCTATCGCGCCACATACGGCCGCGTGCTGGAGAAGAACCGGCGCTATTTCGCCCGCTATCCTGCAGACGGTCCTCTCGCCGCAGAGATCGTGGAGTGTTTGACGCGGACCGACGTTCCGCTTCCGGGCGGCGGCACGCTGACGAGCAAGCGCTTCCAGGAGCTGGGGCTTGGCTTCGGTTTCACCGACGGGTTCGAAGCGGTGCATTATTTGCTGGAGCATGCGTTCGTTGATGGGAACTCCGGTCGAGAGCTGAGCTTCACGTTTCTGCGCGGGGTTGAGAACGCGCTAAATTTCGAGACGAATCCGATCTATGCGCTGCTCCATGAAGCGTGTTATCTGGAAGAGCAAGCATCCCACTGGGCTGCGCAGAGGATACGCGCCGAGTTCCCCGAGTTTGATCTCGCACCAGGGAAGCCGGTGCTCTTCACAGGCGAGATGATCTACCCTTGGATGTTCGACGATTATGCGTATCTGCGACCGCTCAAACAGGCGGCACAGATCCTGGCGGAATTCGAAGGCTGGCCCCGCCTCTACACTCTGCGCACACTCGAGTCCGGCTCGGTGCCGACGGTGGCGGCGGTCTATTACGAGGATATGTATGTAGAGACTGCTTTTTCCGAACAAACAGCCGCTCACATCCCTGGCATCCGCCTGTGGGTGACCAATGAATATGAGCACAATGCGCTCCGCGCCGATGGCGAGCAGGTGCTGGACAAGCTACTCGCCATGCTGCACGGGGAACGATGATCGACTATTCCATCTGCCGTGACGGAGGTGTCCGCATGAGGTTCCACCATATTCGCAGGCTTCACGTCTGGGCTGTTGTCACGACCGGGCTGCTATTGATCGCGGTTGCGTTCCCGCAGCAATGGACCGGGACATTGACGTCCGCGCGTATGCGCTTCGCGTCCGCCGGACGCGCATTTGCTCAGTCCCCTGAGGCGCCGGCGCGGTTGGAATGGCTGGGATGGCAGTTCTTCCGCCTGACATCGCCGGGCGGCAAGATCATTCTGTTCAACCCATCGCTCAACGATCCCAAAGCCGCCTTTGTCAACCGCGAATCGCCGCTCAACCTGGAACAGATCGACCGGGTCGATCTGATTCTCATCTCGTCCGGCCACGCCGATGACCAGGGCATGGCGGCGGAGATTTCGCAGAAAACCGGCGCGCCGATCATTACGACCTTTGAGCTCGCCAACTGGCTGGTGGCGAAGGGCGTCGCGTCGGACAAGATCCTGCGGGGAGAGCCGGGAAGCCGTTTCGATGTCGGCGGGATCAAAGTGCAGGTGGTAAATTCCGTCCACGGCTCCGGCGCGCCAAGCCTGCCGGGATCGCTACCCAGTGCCGTCTATGGGGGACCCGCGCTGGGGTTCATCGTCACGCTGGAGACCGGGTTGAAGATCTATCATGCCGGCAGCACCGCCCTGACGCAGGACCTCAAACTCTATGCACAGTTGTACAAGCCGCACGTCGCGTTGCTGCCGATCGCGTCGGGGCTGATGCCGGATGAAGCCGCCCTGGCCGCGGAGTTCCTGCTCACAGACAATCCCAACCTGCACTCCGTCTTCCCGCAACATCACGCGTCGTTCCTGCCGCCGGAGTTGCGCGGCGACGTGTTCGTGAAGGAAGTGGCGGCGCGGCGTGCGCTGGCCGGACGGGTGAAAGCGTTCAATCCCCAGCCGGGGCAGATGTTCCTGATCACGACCCGAGAGACCAAGGGATGATGGAATGAGGCATGATTTTTGGTCGAGTCTAAGGGACAGTTTTGAGAGGTATCACTATGTCGTATGCCTCTGAACTTGGGTCGGCGACGATTCTTGGGGGCCATGCGACCACTCTTCGCGGGGTTGAGAAGCGTCCCGCCCCTTGGAGATGTTTTGATCGTGGCCGCAGTCTATTTCGCTGCTGCCAAACTCGGCCTTAGACTCGCCTTTTATCACCCCAGCGCCACGCCGGTTTGGCCACCCACCGGTATCGCCCTCGCGTCCATGCTGCTTCTCGGCTACCGTGCTGGTCCAGGTATATTCCTCGGCGCATTTCTAGCCAATCTCACCACCTATGGGACGGTATGGACGTCGCTGAGTATTGCCACGGGGAATACGCTGGAGGGGTTGGTTGGCACGTACTTGGTAAACAAGTACGCGAACTCCAATAAGGTCTTTGATCATCCTCGAGATATATTCAAGTTTGCTCTTCTCGCAGCCATTCTAAGCACGGCGGTAAGCGCAACGATCGGCGTGACAAGCCTTGCACTTGGTGGTTTCGCCCGCGGGGCCGACTACCGGCTAGTTTGGCTCACGTGGTGGCTAGGGGACGCCACCGGAGCGCTCATCTTTGCGCCTTTGCTCATCCTCTACGGCAGGGATCTCCATCTCCGCTGGAGTGGCCAAGCAATGCTTGAACGTGGTCTCTTTCTCGTGGCGCTCCTTTCCATAAGCTGGCTTGTATTCGGTGGTCAGTTTCCGTTCGTTTACCTGACGGTACCGTTCCTGGTTTGGGCGGCGTTGCGCTTCGATCAGCGTGAGACTGCTGCTGTTGTGGTTCTCCTCACCCTCATCGCCGTGTGGGCCACGAGCAGGCATCTCGGTCCGTTCGTGGGCGCCACGCCCAACGAGTCACTTCTCTTGTTGCAGGCCTTCATGGGTACTGCGGCTCTGGTCGCTCTCCCGCTTGCCGGCGTCATGGTGGAACGCAGGTCTGCCGACCAGAAGACCACGGATCTCCACCTCCAGCTCCGCGGTCGAAACGCGCTCCTTGAATTGCGGGTACGCGAACGCACCCGGGAACTCGAGGATGCCTACTTTGAGATGGCGGAGCGGCTAGCGGCGGCCGCCGAGTTCCGCGACGACGACACGGGGGAGCACGCCAGACGTGTGGGGGAACTCTCAGCTGTGCTGGCGCGCAATTTGGGACTGGCTGCGGACGAGGTAGAGTTGATCCGACGCGCCGCACCCCTGCATGACGTGGGGAAGATCGGCATCCCGGATCACATTCTGCTGAAACCCGGCGCGCTGATCCCTGAGGAGTTTGAACTCATGAAAACCCACGTGAAGGTCGGGGCCGGGATCCTCTCAGAGGGAAAGTCCGATCTCTTGAGGCTGGCCGAGGAGATTGCTCTGACTCACCATGAGCGGTGGGATGGAACTGGATATCCGGTGGGACTCAGGGGCGAGGCGATCCCGCTCTCAGGTCGCATCGTGGCGGTAGCGGACGTCTTCGATGCCATCATTAGCACTCGACCTTACCGGAAAGCCCGGTCGATAGAGGAAGCGATAAAGGTGATAGAAAACGGGGCCGGTACCCAATTCGATCCCAGGGTCGTTGATGCACTCATGGCTCATGTGGACCGGGCTCCCTCCCGTCACTTTGCAGATGCTGGGAAAATTTAGCCGAGAATTACGAGCCACATATCGGGTTCTTCCGCGTCGCGCCCAAGAACGATGCTCCGCTTCCGAAGGGCTGTTGCGAAGTAATTCTACCTGGTCCATAAACCTCGGTTATTCTCCCTGGCCTCCCTCTGGCATGCCACAAAGAGCTCCACGTATTTAACATCGGGTGGAATCGTTAGAATCTGCGCATATCCTTCCCTAAGGATCAGAGCATTGAACAGCGTCCCGTTTGCAAACCAGACGTAGGCCAGCAGCCGCCCGTAGCGGTCGCGGAGCTGCACGTCCAGTTCGAGGCCGACGCTCCTGCCATCCAAACGTTTTCTGGTAAAATCCGAGGCCAGCCGTCCAAGCGCCTGTATCTCCGCCCTCGACCGCCCCGACTCGCGTACGTCGCGTTCGAGTTTCTCGCTCTCGTAGACTTCCGGCGTATCCATCCCGATGAGCCGGACCCTTTCCGTGCGACCGTTAGCCAGCCGTACCCGGATGGTATCGCCGTCTACGACCCTCACGACGCTGCCTTGGAGCAGGTTAGCGGGTTGCGGGGGGTTCGCACAGGCCGCCTGCGATCCAGGTTGCCCCGCGGAGGATGCGCCAGGGCCAGGGCGGGGGCTAGGCGCGGTCTGCACCGTGATCGTGGCGTCGTCTCCGGGACTGACAGGCGATGTGAGCGAGACGAGGCGAGCTTGAAGCGGCTCAGCGCGGACTGAAGATGGCGCACCAGCACAAATGAGAATAACCGCTAGAACGCCGATCCCAAGCCTTCTCAATTGCCGCCCTCCAAATCTTCCTTCAAACTCCTTACCAGGGCCCTCCTAGGAAGCGGTCCAGAGCGGCCAGTACCACGGGCTCGATCAGCGCCGGAGCGTGCGCGACGCCGGGGACGGGCAGCAACTCTCCTGCCGGGAGCACCTCCACCATGCGCCGGGCCTGCGCCTCCGAGAGGACGTCGCTCTCCGTTCCCCACACGACCAGGGTCGGGCAGGGCAGGTGTTGGAGAATAGCCCAGAAGTCGAGCCGCGGCGCTGGACTCCCCTTGGACGGCCTGGTATACGCCGGATCCATTTTCCAGATCCAGTGGCCGTCCGGTCGGCGCCGGAATACGCCAAGTGCAAGTTCCCGCTGGTCCGCCTCAGTGCGGCTGGCCACGACAGACGAGAACTGCCGGCGGTAGGCCATTGCCTCCTCAAGGGTAGCAAACTCCACGGGTCTCCTTGCCACCATGTCCATGATCCGCTGACTGCCGGCCTCGCGGTCCGGCCCAATGTCGTTGATGACAAGGCGCGTTACACGTTCAGGGTGGGCTCCGGCATAGACCATCGCCATCGCCCCGCCCATTGACGTACCGATCAGGTTAAACTTCTCCAGCTCCAGCTGGTCGGCGATCCCTTCCAGGTCGGCGACGCGATCGCTCAATGGATAGTCCTCGGTAGGCGACCACGCGCTCTCCCCGTGACCGCGTACGTCTGGGACGATGAAATGGAAGCGGTCCTGGAAGTGCCGGGCCAGGCCGCTAAAGGTTTCAGCGCTCGACGTGTATCCGTGGATGCAGACGATGGCCGGCGCCTCGGATCCGCCCCATTCCAGGTAGTGCAGACGCAGTCCAT
>VBAI01000310.1 GCA_005882295.1 Candidatus Segetimicrobium genomatis
CTACTGCCATTCCCGTCTGGGGGGAAAATTCGTCTGAAAGGGCGGCGGGGCGGGAATGTTTGTTGACGGCTAGACAATCCAAGAAGGGGAGGTTAGCGAGATGGCATATTGGAAGTGTCCGGGTTGCGGGTTCGAGGCTCGGGACGACAAGCAGAAGCAGGAGCACATGATGAGAACCGCCAGCGACCCCAAGCATGCCAAGCCCTCATCTGGCATGGGTGGGCAGCCGTTTGGAGGGAAAGCCCCGATGGCCCCGCCGTCCAACCCATGGCAGGGCAGCAAAGGCCCGCAAAAGCCGTAGAATTCTGATCTTGAGCATATGACCGGCCCGACGCCGTGCCAGCCGGCACGGCGTCGGCATTTGATGTACCCAGGTACGACAGGAAGTCGTCGGTTCCAAAACTCCAGTCTAGTCAGTCACCCTTACGCGTCCGCCAAGGAAGTGCGCGAGGTGGTCGACCTCTTCTCTGATCTTCCGCAAGAAGGCTGGCCGGAGCGGGGCAAACGGCTGCAGGCGAACCTCAAAGTTCCTTCCCGTCCGCGCCAGTTCCCACGTCCCCGCCGCCATCCCATTGATCAGCAGGACCGGCGAAATCCAGCCCTGGTTGCGGAAGATCCTGGCCGCAAATCTGGTCGGTACCAGATGCTCGCGCGGGCGGAAGTGGAGTGTGTAGCCGTCGAAGTGCGGCAGCAGCCGAACCGTTTCGACGGCGGCGGCCTTCTTGGCCTGCGTGGCGTCCTTCGCCAGCATCCATCCGGGCTTGCCTTCGATACTGACTTCGACAATCTCACTTGCCAGGGATCGCATCATTCGCTTGGCTTGTCCTCGCCCGGTCCCGCCACCCCACCACGTCGCGAAGTCGCGGTAAGTGGCCGGTCCATACGCGCCAAGGTAGCGGCGGCCGATCGCCTCTAGCGTCGCGTCGCTGTCCAGATCATCAAGCCTGCGCCTCGTTCCCAGCCACTGATCCGGCCGCACAAAGGTAACGTTCTGCCCGCGGCTGGGGCCGAAGCAGAGGTAGCCCTGGTAGGCGGCGGGCTTGAGGAGGCTGCCCCATCCCCAGAGCAGCCGGCGCTTGACGTGCGGGCCCAACTGCCGACCGATTGCCGATGCCAGGACGTCACGTGTCAGCGTCCGACCGTCGAGCGCCGCGCGGATTCCTTTGATGATCCCCTCCATTTCGCTTAGCGTGAGACCGATGCGTTTCAGCCACGCCGGGCTTCGATGCCTGGTCCGGGTTCGCAGCGCGCTCACATACGTGGGGTACTCGGTCGCGGGAAGCAGGTGCAGGGTGCCCCGCATGCACCACGTCTTGACGAGGCTGCGGCGTTCCCACAGCGCAGCCTGGATCTCGTCTCTGGTGATGCCGTCGACTCTTGCGCAGATGGCGAGCTCTGCCGCAGACATCAACTGCGCGTGAATGCCGCAGACGTCGCCGACCACCTGGGTCAGCCGGCTGCGGGGAGCCCGCTTGGCCAGGTGATGGCGGGTCAAACGGAATGCCAGGACTTGCGGCCACGTGAGTGCGATCATCGGACCTTGACGAAAGGGGCAGGGTTGATACATCTGGGATTCGTCAGAGTGGGACGAATATCTCTTTGGCTAGGGAATGGTACCTGGTACAAGTCGTCTCAAAAATCAAGGCCCCGGGTTCGAACCGGGGCCTCGGAGTTACTTCTCCTGGATTGCTGAGATTAGTGAATCACATGCGTCACATATAATGCGACGAGCGCTACTGCGAACCAAAACATCAGCGCCACCCCCCTTTTCGAGGCTATCTGCAGGCGCTACGATTCATGCCCTCTACGCAGTCTCCTTAGGCACAACGGGAAGAGGGGATCGTACCTGGTACCCTTTTCAGCCCACCCAGGCCAGGCTCGATTGACTCAGGTGGGCCATATTTGCCGGTGCCAGGCACTGATGAAGCCCACATGAGAAGGACCTCTGTCCGGCGACTGGTCGGTGGCGGGTAATCCCTGATATTTGCCGAAGTTCAACCCCGCTGCATCCTGAATTGCCGGGTCTTAGAAGAGGAGGGTCCCTATGCGGCATTCTAGAGGCGTCCTGTCGCCTCTGCAA
>VBAI01000120.1 GCA_005882295.1 Candidatus Segetimicrobium genomatis
GGGAGGCGGGGACCATCGGCTCACTCCCGGCGGTCGTGAACGCCGTGATCGACGCGCTATCGCCGTATGGCGTGCGCCATCTCGACATGCCCCTCACCCCTGCCAGGATTTGGGCCGCCGCGCGAGGCCAAGGTCGCTAGCGACCCGCGCGGTAGGCTACCAGCAGACCATCCCGCAGCGGGACGATAGAGCTGATCCATCCGGGATCGGAGGTAATGAGGGTGGTTAGCCGGCGGACGCCTTCGGTCTCTTCCGTCTGGTCCTTGGCGTCGAAGATCTGCCCGTGCCAGAACATGTTGTCCACGATGAGCACCCCGCCGGGGCGGAGTTTCTCTGTGACCACCGGCAGCGACGCAGGATACCCTTCCTTGTCGATGTCGTTGAAGATGAGATCAAACGTGCCCGCGGTCTGGCGGAGCGTCTGCACGGCCTCGCCCACGTGATACTCGACGACGCCGTCGAAACCGAGCGTGCGCAGGTGCGTCCTCGCGCGCCGGGAGAGCGCCTCATCCCACACCACATGGTAAACGGTCCCTCCGCCATTCTCCTTCACCGCCCGCGCGAACCACGCCGTGGAATACCCAAAGCCGCTGCCCATCTCGAAAATCCGTCGCGCGCCGGTCATCCGCGCCAGTAGATAGCAGAAATGTCCCGCCACGGGTCCGATGATGGGAAAGTGGGCCTGCTTCGCGTAAGCTTCCATGGCCTGCATCTCTGCAGGACGGGATGGGACTAGGTGTTCCAGATACTCGTTGAGTTGAGGCGCCAGTAGCGCACCGATCATGAGGTTCCTCCTCGTGTGTGGGGCCGCAACGGCTGTGCGGGTGTAGTTCTTCGCGAGCGTGCCTGCCTCCCGCGCGCAGGCCGGAGGGGGAGATGGCACGAAACACTCTGTGATGGGAGGTGTGAGATGGAACGGTTGCCACGCTACAGCGGAACGGCGGGGATCATCAGTGCCTTCCTGCTGCTCCTGTTCCTTATCCTGGGATTCGTCGTCCCCGGGACGGGGGCGACGTTCGCCGATCCCGTCAGAACGCTGACGTTCATCGCACAGAATCGCTGGGAATGGAGAATCGCCAACCTGCTCACCGCGCTGGTGGCCGGGCTCGCCGTCGTCTTCACAGCCGGCCTGCGGAACCGTCTTCGGGAACCTGCTCCGACCCGCGCCATGCTCGTCCTGTACACCGCGCTGATCGGGTTCGGAGGATACGCGCTCGCCAGTTTCATCCTCTGGAAGGGCGGCAACGCGATGGCAAGCTACCTGGCCAAAGATCAGGTCGCGGCGACCCACGCATGGCTGGCGCTCCACTTCGCAGCCCGCGGGGCCGCAGATGTAGGGAATGCCTTCGTCGGCGTGGCCCTGATCCTGGCGGGGTGGGCCATCGCCGAGACCGGAGCCATCACGCGCTCCACCGGCCGGCTGGGCATCGTCACGGGGCTGATGACCCTTGTGGTCATCGTGCCGCTCGCCCGCTGGATCGAGCTGGTACAGGCGGTCTTGACCATCGCCTGGCTGGCCTGGACGGGGAGTGAGTTGCGGAAAACGTAAGCGCGCGTACTAATCGGTGTGGCGGCGAAGGCCGGCGGCCTCATGGCCCCCATTGCCTCCGCCAGCGATCTGGGGAGTTTCGAGCCGCAGCACGATCCCGTTGTTTTCATTAGGCTGGGTCTTTTCGAGCACGGCCCGCCAGTCGGCCCGCAGTGTCTGTTCCTGGATCAACCAGGTCTCCAGGGCCCGCACAACCTTCGGGTCCAACTGCGTCCCCGCGTGGCGGTGCAGTTCGGCCATCGCGATCTCTCCAGGCTGTCGTGGCCGATAGGGCCGGTCAGAGGTGATGGTATCGTACGCGTCGCATGCCGCGATGATGCGGGCGCCCACGTTGATCTCATCGCTCTTGCGGCCGAACGGGTAGCCGCGGCCGTCCGGCCGCTCATGATGTTCGAGCATGATGGCGAGGTGTGACCCGAAGGCAGACAGATGGTTGAGAATTCGCCCGCCGGCCTCCACGTGGGCTTCCACCTCCGCCCGTTCCCGCGGCGTCAGGTTGCCGGGCTTCAGCAGCACGGCGTCGCGGACGACGATCTTGCCGACGTCGTGGACGCGGGCAATCGCCTTGATCAGGAGCGCCTGTTCCTCTGGGATGTTGAGGGTTCGGGCGACGCCATAGCTCATCTCCGAGACCCGCAGCGAGTGCTTCCCGGTCGTGTCGTCCCGCATGTCGACCATGTCGGCAAGCGCGGCCAGCATCGATTCTGCTTCCATGTGTAGCTGCGTGTACCGCTCGTATCCCACCTTGGCCATAAACAGGGGGGGCAACAGGATTACGGCCGCGGTGGGGTGGATCTCCCATAACCGCGCCATGACCACGGCAATGCTGATCAGCGTGAGATTGACCAGCGCCGAGTCGCGGAGTCCCCACACGATCATCTGCGGTAGGCGGACGCGGCTGATCCTGGAGAGGACGAGCATGAGCAGGGTCAGGTTGACCGCGTAGTATGCAACGCCCGCCGCGAGCTGCGCGGAGATCAGCTGCCAGATCTGCGGCATCGCGGGCGCCAGCTGCTGTAGCCAGGACGCTGTGACTGCGTGCAGGACTCCCGCCGCACCCGTGGCGGTCACATACATGGACGCGTTGAAGAGCACCTTGTAGTACGGCTTGCTCGATGAGAGGTCGGCGATGATGACAGTCAGGGCCGCCAGCAGCACCGCCGTCGGCCACCCGAACGTAAACAGGGTCAAGAGGATGACGGTAATGGTGAGGCTCTCGTCTTTAATGACGCGGCCCAGCGTGTACGGCACCGGTCGCAGTTCGCTGAGCACGGCGAACACCAGCAGCATCAGGAACCAGCCCGGCCCGGCCTCCAACGCCTGTGGCGTGCCTAATAGAAAGGTCTGCACGGCTTCCCAAGCCGTGATGGCACCCGCCAGCCACACCAGAGGGAGGATCAGCCGCAACTGTCCGGTCATCGGTTTTCTCCGAGCGCAGGGGAGTCGCGCATCAGCCGCTGGACGAGGACGACCGCCCCCGCGGCCACCAGGATGTCGCCCATACTGAATGCGCGCCGGAGCGGAAACCAGTCAGGGGTGCGCAAAACGTCGCTGAGCATCGTCATCCGGGTTTCCCCGGTCATCAGCACCGAGTTGTTGTAGACGCCGGTCGCAGCCACCTCAGAAGTTCCCATTCCCTCCAGGGCAGATGGCGCCACAGGCATGAACCCGCCGTTGACGCCGATGGCGATCGCATTCGCCGCGAGCCCGAGGCCGATCAACCAGATCCAGGCCGTGCGCCGGTTGGCCCAGATAAAAGCCAGCAGCAGCAGATACGACATCACGTGGAGCGTGGAGGCAAATGTGCGTGCCAAGAGTGAGGCGCCTTCATTGGGGAGAAATGCCACGATCTGCACGCCGAGCCCCAGAAACGGCAGTGCCGGGAGCCGCCACCGGTGCTGGCTGAGCACGTCCAGGCGCCCTCGCCGCAGCAGGCCGGCCAGCAGCGCCAGGATGAGCACCCCAAAGAGGAGCATGAGACTAGTTCCACTTCCCGCCTGCTCCGCCCGCGATGACCAGCGCGGCGAGCATGAGCAGCGTCAGAAGCAGGTCGACCGCTTTCCACCGCATCCCGGTCCACCTCCCTCCACGATCTTGACTGGATCGCAAGCATAAATGTCCTTACCCACGTAATCGGCACAATCCCATGAATCTAGAGGGTGGCCGGGGCTTGAAGGAGTGCACTCCTCGCGCACGAAAGCCCTCATCGCAGCGGAGAAAGAAAGGGGCAAATCGATGAAGGTGAAGTACGGCGTGCTTCTTGTCACAGCGTTAGTGATCGCGTTGTTGGTTCCTGGGTTTGGGCGTGGCGGTGCATCACAGACCATCACGTTTCTCACGGCCCCCTGGGGGGTCCCGCCCGATCAGGCACTGTTGAAGGCGTTTACAGATCGCAGCGGGATTACCGTGCAAGTGATTTCCGCGCCGTCGGCCGAGATGTACACGAAGGTTCAGGTGGCCTCCGCCGGCCGCCGGTCGCCGGCCGACGTGATCTTCCTGACCGAGGAGGCGCCATCGTTCATCGTGGCGCCGGGCTACATGGAGCCGCTCGACGCGCGTATTGCCAGGAGCGCCGATCTCAACGCAGGCGACATCGAGCGCATGGATTTCTGGTCGGTGGGCGGCAACGTCCAAGGGATCACGACGTACGTGCAGCTGGTGATGATGGACTACAACGCCAAGCGCCTCGGGGCCGGCGGGTTCGCCAAACCGGCCGGGACGTGGGACGAACTGCGCCGGCAGTCCGTCGCGCTGAAGCAAAAGGGTGTAGATCAGTACCCCATCGCGTTTGGGGCGATCGACTGGTCGTGGTTCCTGATGGCCCTCTCGGCTGGCGATCCGATGTTCGACGGCGGCTTGAACCCCGTGTTCAGCAACGCCGGTTCGCCCGCGCGAAAAGCCATGGCCACACTGATCGGATTCTTTGCGACCGACAAGGTCATTACCCCCGACCTGCTGACGAAGGTAACGCCCCATGACGTCTTCATGGGGGGCACCGCCGTCTACCATCAGGCCTGGCAGGGCTCGCTGGCGGTGATGAACAACGCCAAGATCTCCAAGCAGGCGCCCGACGTGCAGTATCTGCTGATGCCCGAGCAGCACTTCACCTGGAGCCTGGATGCGGCGATCGGTCTGTCGCGGTTCTCCGCCAAGAAAGACGCCGGCTGGGAGTTCATCAAGTGGTACGTCTCACCGGAGAGCCAGCGGGCCATCTACAAAGCCGTCGGACTGGTGCCGTCGAGGAAGTCGCTGCAGCAGGCGCTGAACTCGGAGGGGGCCATTCAGGGCTTCGAGACCATGGTGGAGCAGGCGAAGTACGTGCACCAACTCCCGCGGACGGTCAAATGGTGGGGGCCGTGGACGCAGAGCGTGACGGAGGCGATCCGCAAGGCTGCCCAGGGCCAGCTCACGCCCGATGCGGCGGTGGACGCCGTGGCGAAGCGCTGGAACGAACTGAAGGCGCAGTATAAGCAATAGGCTTGCGGCGGATTCGAAGCGAGGAGCGGACGGCGTACCTGGCGATCTTGCCGGTCGGTCTGCTCCTCGCGTGCTTTGTCTATTACCCCGCCATCTCCACGTTCCTGATGGGGCTGACCGATGCCAACCCGCGGGTGCAGGGGCTGGAGGGCAGCGCCCACTTCATCGGGCTCCGCAACTACGGCCAGATGTTGGGGTCGGGTGAGTTCTGGGCCAGCGTCTGGCGGACCGTCCTGATCGTGCTGATGGTGCTGCCCCTGGAACTGGCCATCGGGCTGGCCGCCGCGATGATCCTGAACGAACAATTCCGCGGCCGGGCAGTGTTGCGCACCATTGCCATCGTGCCGTGGATGCTGCCGCCGCTGGTGAACGGTTTCACGTGGTCATGGATTCTCAACGGGGACTACGGCGCGCTCAACGGCCTGCTCTATCAGCTGCATCTTGTCACCACGTACCATCACTGGCTGGCGTCGCCGTCCGCGCAGCTCTTCTGGGTGGCGGTGGCGCAGGTCTGGACGCGGTTTCCCTTTGCCATGGTCGTGCTGCTGGCCGCATTGCAGTCGATTCCGCAGGACGTGGTCGAAGCCGCCCGCGTCGACGGGGCCAGGCCGGCACAGATCTTCCGGTCGGTGACGTTTCCAATGCTTCTGCCGGCATTTACCGTCGCCTTGGCGGTGGAGTTCATCGTGACGTTTCAGATTTTTGACGTGATCTGGTCGCTGACCGCAGGCGGCGCGGCGGGGCAGGTCATCAACCCGTTCACAAAGGCCGTGATGATCTTGAACTATGAGGTCGTGTTCCGGAACCTGGACCTCGGCCTGGGCTCGGCGCTGGCCTACCTGATCCTCGTGCTGTCGATGGGGGTCGGGTACGTGTTCGTGCGGATGCTGTATGAGCGGGGCGCGTGAGATGACGCCGGCCCGGCTGGTGCGCCGCCTGGGCTTCTGGCTGGCGGCGATCGCGCTGGCACTGTGGAGCCTGGCCCCGGTCTACTGGATCGTGGTCAGCAGCATCTCTACGCGGATTGAGCTCTACAGCGTCCCCTACAAGCACTGGATCCCGCGGGCGCCGACGCTGCAAAACTACGTCGACGTTTTCACTACCGGCCCCAAGTACCGGGCCGGAGGATTCCTACCGTCGGCGACGCTGCTGTACTCCGGCGTGCGCAACAGCCTCCTGGTGGCGCTGCTGGCCGCCGCGTGCCTGAGCCTGCTGGCCTCGCTGGCGGGGTACGCCTTTGCCCGGTTGAACTTCCGTGGCCGCTCTTTCCTGTTCTTCATGATGCTCCTGCTGGTGCCGCTACCGGTCTGGGTCTCGCTGATCGCGCTGTTCCAGCTGATGAGTGTGCTGGGGCTGATCGATACCCGGCTCGGCCTGATCCTGCTGTTTGTGTCCTACGGCGCGCCGCTGTACGTGTGGCTGATGCAGACGTACATCCGGGCCACACCCCGCGACATCGAGGAGGCGGCGTTGATTGACGGCGCGTCACGCTTCCGGGCCCTGCGCACGGTCGTGCTCCCGGTCGCCCTCCCCGGGCTGGTGTCTGTGTTCCTCGTCGCCTTCCTGACGGTCTGGAATGCCTTTCTCATTCCGCTGATCTTTACAAATTCCGAAGCTGCGCAGCCGCTCACCGTGGTCCTGTCACTCTTCATCGGGCAGTATGAGGTGGCCTGGGAGGCGATGTCGGCAGCGGCGGTGGTGACGATGATTCCTCCGATCCTGATGGCCCTGTTCTTCCAGCACTATGTAGTCCGGGGGCTGGCCCTTGGAGCCGTGCAGTAGGCGATGCCCTTGCGCCGCGCGACGGCGTCGGTCGACCGCCTGACGCTGGAACAGAAGGTGGGCCAGATGTTCATGCTGGCATTTGCCGGCTCCACGGCGGCGAGCGCCGCCACGCTTCTCCGCGATCACCATGTCGGCGCGTGCTACCTGAGCAACGACAACCTTGTCGATCCCGCACAGTCGGCGACGCTCATGGCAGAACTGCAGGGGCTGGCCCGCGCGGGGTCCGGCGTCCCGGCGCTGCTGGCGGCGGATCAGGAAGGCGCGTGGGCGGTGCTTACCCGGCACAGCTGCCCCGGGCCGGGCAACATGGGGCTCGGGGCGACTGGGGCCGTCGACGATACACGGGAGATGTACACGGTCTTCGGGGAGGAACTCCGGGCCGCAGGCCTGAACGCCGACCTCGCCCCGGCGGCCGACGTGAACAGCAACCCGCTGAATTCCATCATTGGCATGCGGTCGTTCGGCGAGGACCCGGAGGCGGTGGCGCGGCACGTGCGCGCCGCGGTGGCCGGCCTCCATGACGCCGGGATCATCGCGGCGGCCAAACATTTCCCCGGGCACGGCGACAGCAGCATCGACACGCACCGCGGCCTGGCTCGCGTGGATGGTGATCGCCAGGCGCTCGGGCGGCGGGAGCTGGTCCCCTTTCGGGCCGCTGTCGACTGTGGTGTGGACATCGTCATGACGTCACACATCATGTTCCCCGCCCTCGACCCGGAGCACCCGGCCACGCTGTCGCCCGTCATCCTTGGCGATCTGCTGCGGGGGACGATGGGGTTTGGGGGTGTGATCCTCACCGATTCGTTCAATATGCAGGCGATCCGCCGCGCGTACGACCCGCTCGACGCGGTGGTGCAGACGGTCCAGGCTGGGGCCGACATGGTGCTCCTGGCCGAGGAACGCTACGGGGACGAGTCGGGCGATTACGTCGAGCGCCAGGTCCGCCTGGTCGCCGGGCTTGTCCGGGCCGTGCGGCAGGGACGGCTTCCCGCGTCGCGTGTTGACGATGCGGTGGCGCGCATCCTTGCGCTCAAAGCGCGCTACGGGCTGGCCGACCGGCCCGTCGCGAGTGCTACGGCTGCGGTGAAGGCGGTGGGCTCGCCGGCGCACCGGGAGATCGAGCGCCGGGTGGCCGCCGATGCGGTGGTCCTGATCCAGAATCGCGGCGGCGTCGTCCCGTTGAACGCTGAGCGCTCCCAGCGTCTTGTGGTGCTCTCCGCGACCGATGAGGAAGGATACCACCGCATGGCCGCCGGGCGCGGCATCGGGCCCAATGTGGTCGAGCGTCCCGCGGAGGTGGCCACGGCCGAGATCCGCCGGCGCCGTCCAGACGCCCTCAGCCTTTCCCTGCGCGACGGGGAATGGGAGGCTCAAGCCGGCAGGCTGGCCGGGGCAAGCGCCTTCGTCGTCGTGACGGAGAAGTTCCCGCTGGCGGGATTCGATTTCCCTGATGCGACCCAACACCGGTTGATTCAATGGCTGGTGTCGACGCAAACTTCTCCGGTCATCGTCCTCGCCTGCCGCGATCCATATGAACTCGCCGCATTTCCGGGGGTGGACGCCTACATCTGCGCGGTCGGCTACCGGCCGGCGTGTGCGCGGGCCGCCGTAGATGTGCTCTTTGGCGACACTGCCCCGCGCGGCCGCCTGCCGGTGTCCATCCCCGGGCTGCACCCAGTCGGGCACGGACTAAACTATCCTTAAAGTACGTCTACTTAGTCTACTTAGTTTTCTTGGTCTACTTGGTCTCACTACGTATCCACGATGGTCAGTGGAGCCTGTAGACTAAGAAGACTAAGTAGACCAAGTAGACTAAGTAGACGCAGTTTGGTGAATTGCGATGGCCATATCCGGGGATAGTGCGTTTCTCTTTGATCTCGACGGCACGCTGGTGGACAGCGTCTACCAGCATGTGCTGGCCTGGCGCCAGGCCCTGGAAGCGGCCGGGATCAAGCTCTCGGTGTGG
>VBAI01000121.1 GCA_005882295.1 Candidatus Segetimicrobium genomatis
GGTCCCCGCAAATTCGCTACACAAATTTGCGGGGTGGCAAGCGATCTAGCGCCGGACTGGAGATTGCTTCGGCACCTCGTGCCTCGCAATGACGGAAAAGAATTGCTTGCGCGGCTTCGGGGCTTCGCCCCTCGCAATGACAGCAATATTGCGATGAAACTGACTGTTGACGAATTGGCGAGGTTGTTTGGCGGCCGCACGCGGTTCGTGGAGCGGCTGGCGCAGGATCCGCTCCGGCACGCGCGCGAGGTGCTGCGCGCGCTGCCAGACGAAGAATTTCGCGAGGCCCTGAACGCCCATCCCAGAATCGGTGAGCGGCCGGCCTCAGCGATTGC
Source organism: Candidatus Segetimicrobium genomatis (assembly GCA_005882295.1). Lineage (GTDB taxonomy): Bacteria > Sysuimicrobiota > Sysuimicrobiia > Sysuimicrobiales > Kaftiobacteriaceae > Telluricultor. The sequence goes on from VBAI01000121.1 coordinate 336, forward strand.
TGCCGCAGAACAGGGGGCTGAGAACGATCCATCCGTCCTGGCGGAGTTGAGCCGGCTCAACTCCGCCTACGAAGCGAAATTCGGCTTCCGGTTCGTGGTGTTCGTCAACCGGCGCCCCCGTACGCAGATCGTGTCTGTGCTGTGGGCGCGGCTTGAACGAACCCGGGGCCAGGAAGTGGCCACCGCCATTGATGAGCTGGTGGCGATTGCCGAGGATCGATACCGGCAGCTAGCATCGCCGGAAACGGGAAACGAATAACGGGAGTCGGAGAACATGCAAGAATTTCTGCCCCGTTTCCTGCTTCCCGTTTCCGACTTTTGTATTAGGGTTCGCCCGGCCAGGGGCCGGTCACGCCGGGGGCCGCCCATTCCATGCTGGTGAGTTCGCCCACCGTCATCGTATGGCCGGCTGGAACCCGGACGACGCCCTTCCGGTCCTGGATGGGGCCTGCGAACGGATCAAACACGACCGGATTCTTTGACATTTGCGCGATCCGCCGCTGCACGAGATCGTACACAGACAGCGTGCCGAACTCTACCGTCTTCACCGTGGTCGACTTGAGTCTGGACACGAACAGCGGGTTGATCATCATCCCGGGTTCCGCGCCCACCTCCACAGCTTTTTCAGCCAGCAGCCACCAGTAATCAACGTCCTGCAGGTTGTCGGCGGTGTACTTTCCGGCGAGCACTTTCCGCAGGAAGTCCAGGTAGATGGTTTCCCAGTGCACCAGCTCGCCCGAGACGACCTGCTTGGGCGCGAACTTGTACATCGGGGAGTAGTGGGCGAAGCTCAGCAGGTTCTTCTTGGCCGATTCCTGGATGACCGTGGGGCTGTCCTCGGTAAAGGCGAAGACATCCACCCCGTCGGCGATCAGAGCCTGCGTGGCTTCCTTGGCTTTCGGCGGGCTGAACCAGTCCTGCAGCCAGCGGACGTTGATGGTGGCCTGCGGGTTCACGTACCGGACACCCAGCGCGTACGCGTCGAGATGCCGCTTCACTTCCGGGATCGGGAAGGCGCCGACGTATCCGACCTTGTTCGTCTTCGTCAGCGCGCCGGCCATCAGGCCGTTCAGGTAGTAAACCTGGTAGAAGTCGGCCATGTAGGTGGCCAGGTTCCGCGCGCGTTTGAAACCGCTGGCGTGCGCGAAGACCACGTTCGGATATCGCTGCGCGGCGGCGACGGTGCCGTCCATGAATCCAAAGCTGGTGGTGAAGATCACTTTCGCGCCCTGTCCCACCAGCCGGTCAATGAACGGTTCCACCTTCCCCTCGGGCACCGACTCCACGTAGAGCGTCTCGACAGGAAGTTGCTGCTCCACCATCCGCCTGGCGACGTCATGGGCATTGGTCCACCCGTAGTCGCCGATCGGCCCGACGTAGATAAATCCCACCTTGAGCTTCTGCTGCGCGTTTCCGGTTGGAATGAACGCCAGCACCACCGCAATCACTACAACTGCCGTAAGCCACCGGCTGACTTTCCACCTCATCGCGGCATGCACCTCCGGCCTGGTGAGCGACGTGCTAGGGTTCTGGGCTACAGTTCGCCTCGATTCCCTACTTCCACCTGCAAATCGTCATTGCGCGGCGCGTCAGCGCCGTGGCAATCTCCCCGCCAGGGATCGCCACGGCCCCTTCGGGCCTCGCGATGACGGAGCGCTGTCAGCGTTCGCCGCGGAGATACGGGAGGCCCAGCGCTTCTGGAGCCTGCCACTTCCGGGCTCCCCACCGCGCGGTGACGGCGAGCACCAGAATCGTGAAGGCGAACGGCATCATCTGCAACGGTTCTGGGGGGATCCAGGCCTGCAAGCGAAACGAGAGGTGGAACAGCGTGCCGAAGAGCAGTGCCGCACCCACTGCCCGCAGCGGATCCCAGCTGGCGAAGATAGCCAGCGCCACCACAATCCAGCCGATCCCGCCGGTCATGCCCTCCGTCCACGAGGGCCGGTAGGCGACCGAGAGGAATCCGCCGGCCACTCCCGCCAACATCCCGCCGAAGATCACGGCGAGGTACCGCACCAGCGAAACGTTGACCCCCATGGCATCCGCCGCGGCCGGCGACTCTCCGGTCGTGCGCAGGATGATCCCCCACCGCGTGTGATAGAGCAGGATCCACAAGACGATCGCGAGCAGCGCGCCCAGCGGAGGAAGCACCGAGAGCTCCGGCAGGGGAGTGCGGAGCGGAGAGCCTTCCCAGCCTCGTCCGAGCAGTCCAGCCAGGCCCAGCCCGAGCATGGACAGAGCCAGCCCAGAGACGAACTGGTTGGCGCGCAGAGTCACGGAGACAAACGCATGCAGCAGCGCCGCGCTGCCGCCAATCACGGCGGCGACTGCCAGGCCGAGCACCGGATGACCGCTCACCTGAGCCACAGCGAACGCGAAGAACGCGCCCAGGATCATCATGCCTTCCACGCCGAGATTCACGATCCCGGCCCGCTCCGCATAGATCTCCCCCAGCGCCCCCCACAGCAGTGGTGTGCCGAATGCCACACCTCTGATCAGCACATCGATGAGCCAGCTCAACGCGTCACGGATCCTCCCCCGACGGGGGACTCGGGGCCACGGCCGATGCCGGGGCACTGGCCGGAGCCCCTGCGGGCGCCCACCGGATCCGGTAGGCCAGCAGCCGCTCGCTGCCGATCAGGAAGAAGAGAATCAGGCCGTTGAACACGCTCGTTACCCGGAACGGCATTTGCAGCGAGACCTGCATCACGTCGCCGCTGCTATAGATCAGTCCAAACAGCGTTGCTGTGATTAGCGTGGCCAGCGGCTTGCCGCGCGCCAGCCAGGCGACGATGATCGCAGTGTACCCGTACCCGAGCGAAACCTGGTTGGGGTCCAGGAGCTTGTGGTGCACGCCGGCCACCTCGCCGACACCGGCCAGTCCGGCCGCTCCGCCGGAGAGGAGCATGACCAGCAGCGTGGTGCGGAGTGCGTCGATGCCGACATAGCGCGCCGCCTCAGGATTTTCGCCCTGCACGCGGATGGCAAACCCGAGCCGGGTGCGGGCCAGCAGCACGGCGAATGCGGCGGCCAGCACCACGCCGAGCACCAGCGTCGGCCAGTGAATGCGCGTCCCGGGAATCAGCGGCAGCCAGGCGGATGCCGGGAACTGGTCGGTGTAGGCGAACCCCCGCACGCTGGGGCCCTTCCAGGGGCCGGTCACCAGCCAGCTCACGAAGTAAAGCGCGATGTAATTCATCATCAGCGTCGTGATCACTTCGTTGACGTTCAGCCGGAGTTTCAGCACGCTGGGCAGCAACCCCCACAGCGCGCCGGCGACAAAGCCCGCGGCGAACATTGCTGGTAACGTCGCAGGCCCCCGGATGGGCGTGAACAGAGCCACGCCCGTGGCCGCAACGGTGCCGGCCAGCAACTGGCCTTCCGCGCCGATGTTGTAGAACTGGGCGCGGAACGCAAGCACCAACCCGACGCCGGCCAGCAGCAGAGGGATGGTCGGGCGGAAGATCTCCGGGAACGCGCCGGGGGCCAGCAGGGTGTCGTGGACGATGACGGCGTACGCGTGGATCGGGTTCAGGCCGTACGCCCAGAAGATGCCGCCGGCTGCGACGAAGGCCGCGAGAATGGCCGCGGCAGATACGACGAGCGTCCACGCCCCCGAGGGCTCGCCAGTGTCGAGACGGAACGGCCCAACCTGCTTCACGGGCGTTGCCCGGCCATCAGCAACCCGATAGTTCCCCGATCGGTGCCCGCCGGCATCACCGCGATCAGCTCGCCACCGTACATGACGCCAATCCGGTCAGCCAGGATGCGAATCTCGTCCAAATCTTCGGACACGAGCAGCACCGCGGCGCCCTCGTCCCGCCGCTCCAGGAGCAACCGGTGGATCCGGTCGGTGGTGCTGACGTCGAGCCCGTACGTCGGATGCGCGGCGATGATGAGGTCGGGGCGGTGGGCCAGCTCCCGCGCCAGGATGAGTTTCTGAATGTTGCCCCCGGAGAGCAGGCGCGCCGGCGTGCGTGGGCTGGGGGTCTGGATGCTGTACTCGACAATCAACTGCTGAGCAAACCGCGTGGCGCTGGCATAGTCCATCAGCGGGCCGCGGGAGAACGGAGGCTCTTCGTAGCGCCGCAAGATGGCATTCTCGGTCACAGTCATTGGCGGCACGATGCCCATCCGCACGCGCTCCTCGGGGATGTGCGCCACACCCAGCTTCGACATTGCTCGCGGAGACCAGCGGCTGACATCCCGGCCGCCCAGCGTCAGGCGGCCGCGGTCCACCGGGCGAAGTCCGGTCAGCGCTTCGACGAGCTCGCGTTGCCCGTTGCCCGCCACCCCGGCGATGCCAAAGATCTCCTGCCGGTGCACCACGACTGAGACCCCCCGCACCGCCGGCAGCCCGCGGTCACTCTGGACCCACAGATCCTCCGCGATGAGGGCAGGCGCGCCGGTGCCAGGCCGGCGGGCAGGGAGCCGGAAGTCGACGTCATGCCCCACCATCATCCGGGCCAACTGGCTCTTGCTGGTCATGGCCACGGGCACGGTATCGACCACGCGGCCCTTGCGCATCACCGTGACACGGTCCGCCACCGCCATGACTTCATCGAGCTTGTGCGTGATAAAGATGACGGACTTGCCCTCTTCTTTCATCCGCCGCAGGACTGCGAACAGCTGCGTGGCCTCCTGCGGCGTCAAGACGCTGGTCGGTTCGTCGAGAATCAGGATGCCGGCGCCTCGCAGCAGTGCCTTCAGGATCTCCACGCGTTGCTGCTCACTGACGGACAGCTGCCAGATCGCGGCGCGTGGGTCCACGCGCAGACCGTAGCGTTCCGCAAAGGCGTTGATCTGCCTCTCCACGTCGCGCGTTGGAAGGAAGAACCGCGTGCCCGCCAATCCCAGTGTGATGTTCTCCGCTACCGTGTGCCGGCGGACGAGGAGGAAGTGCTGCGGCACCATGCCGATGCCGTGAGCGATGGCGTCGCGCGGCGAGCGGATGCGGACCGCGCGGCCGTCGATGACGATCTCGCCCGCATCCGGCTGGTAGAGGCCGTAGAGGATGTTCATGAGTGTGGTCTTGCCGGCGCCGTTCTCGCCCAGCAGGGCATGCACTTCTCCCCCGCGGACGTCCATCGTCACGCGGTCGTTGGCGGTGACTCCGGGGAATGTCTTGGTGATTTCGTTGACGGCGAGGCGAACGGGGGCGCTGGGCGGCACCGACGGCAACGCCGAGGGTGCAGATGCGGGATGCATATGGCAAGGTTCGCTGCAGGAGCCGCAAGAAACCTGTGTGAAAACGTCATCACGGTCATGGATGTCCTGCTGCCCCGCACGCTCGAGGAAGCGCTGGAGATGAAGGCGGCGGCCCCGGCCGCTTTGCCCATTGCCGGCGGGACCGACGTCATGGTCGAGCTGAACTTCGACCGGCGGCGGCCGTCCGCGCTCCTGGACATCAGCCGCCTCCCAGAGTTGGGGATGTGGCGAAAGCAGGATGGGACGTGTTTTCTCGGCGCCGGGGTCACGTATTCCCGGATCGTCAACCACCTGACGATGTTTCCCGCGCTCGTGCAGGCGTCGCGGACCGTGGGCTCTCCACAGATCCGCAACCGGGGAACCGTCGGCGGGAACCTCGGCACGGCGAGTCCGGCCGGTGACGCGCTCCCTGTGCTGGCCGCATACGACGCCGAGGTCGTCCTGGTCAACGCCGGCGGTCGACGCACGCTGCCGTGGCATCAGTTCATGGTCGGACCGAAGAAGACGGTGATCGGTCCGGACGAACTGATTCTCGGCGCGCAGTGGAAGATAGTCCGCGGCCCCGGATCGTTCTCGAAAGTCGGCACACGAAACGCCATGGTGATCGCCGTCGCCAGCCTGTGCCTGCTCCTTGATGAAGAGAACCGCACGGTGCGTGTGGCGCTGGGGTCTGTCGGGCCGACCATTTTGCGCGCGGTGGATGCCGAGCAGTTCCTCGCCCGCGCCTTGCAGGAGGCCGGCGCGTGGGACGACGCTCGTACGCCGGTGCCACCGGCGGCCGTCGAGGAGTTCGCCGGACGCGTGGGGCAGGCCGCGCGGCCGATTGACGACGTGCGCGGGAGTGCGGCCTACCGCCGGCATGCGTGTGCCGTGCTGGCGCGCCGTGCGCTGTCTTGGGCGCTCAATGATAGAAAACTAACGGGAACGCGATGATGTGGGCTGTCATTGCGAGGGGCGAAACCCCGAAGCAATCTCTCAACGTGAGGAGATCGCTTCGCTACGCTCGCGATGACGGCAAAAGATGACGCGAATCCCGCAGTTCCAATAAAGGAGAGAATCATGCTCGTTCGTGTGAAGGTGAACGGTGAGTCGCGCGAGGCTGACGTCTGGCCGGGCACGAGCCTGCTCTCGATGCTGCGCGACCATCTGGGGCTGGTCGGCTCCAAGAACGCCTGCGAGCAGGGTGAGTGCGGGTCGTGTTCGCTGTGGCTGGACGGCGAGCTGGTCTGTGCCTGTTTGGTGCTGGCGGCTCAGGCCGGCGGGCGCGACGTGCGCACCGTGGAGTCACTCGCTCCGGGCGACCGGCTTCATCCGGTCCAGGACGCGTTCGTCGAAGCCGGGGCGGTGCAGTGTGGTTTCTGTACGCCGGGGCTGATCGTCGCGGCTGCCGATTTGTTGCAACGCGACCCCACGCCTGGCGACGAGACGATCCGCGAAGCGCTGGCGGGCAACCTGTGCCGCTGCACGGGGTATCAGAAGATCATTGATGCGGTCAAGATCGCGGCACAACGGATGCACCCATGATCGTCATTGCGAAGGGCAGAGCCCCGAAGCAATCTCCTCAGACGAGGAGATCGCCACGGCCCTGCGGGCCTCGCGATGACCGAGCTCGTCCTGAACCGTCATGAGCAGACTTTTGATCCGCTCCTGCGACGTCGTCGTCACGATGGACGACGCTGGGACAGAACTGCCGGGCGGGTCGATCCTGGTTGAAGACGGTGTGATCACGTGGGTGGGCGCGGGAGATCCGCCGCGGGCCGGCGAGGGAGAAGTTCTCGATGGACGCGGACTGATCGCCATTCCGGGACTGATCAACGTCCACCACCATCTCTATCAGGCCATGACCCGAGCACGCGCACAGGACCAGAGGCTGTTCGGCTGGCTGCAGCAGCTGTATCCCGTGTGGGCCGGCGTAGATATCTCCTGGATGCGGGCGGCCGCGGCCGTGGGCCTGGCCGAGCTAGCCCTGTCGGGATGTTCCACCACCACCGATCACCACTACGTCTTTCCCAACGGCGTCGGGGGGATTTTGGACGCCGAGGTCGACGTCGCCAGGCAGATCGGGATGCGCTTCCATCCGTGCCGCGGCTCGATGGATCTCGGCGCCAGCAAGGGCGGGCTGCCGCCGGATTCGATCGTGGAGGACACCGATGCCATCCTTACGCAGACCGAAGACGCAATCCGGCGGTGGCACGATCCGCGTCCGGGCGCCATGGTGCGTGTGGCCGTCGCGCCGTGCTCGCCATTTTCCGTCACACCACGGCTGATGCGCGAATCGGCCGCACTGGCCAGGCGCGCCGGCGTGCGGCTGCACACGCACATCGCCGAGACAGTTGACGAAGAGGAGTATTGCCAGCGGATCTTTGGGTGCCGGCCGCTGCAACTATTGGATACTCTGGAGTGGCTGGGGCCGGATGTCTGGCTCGCCCACTGCGTGCACCTCAACAGCGATGACATCGACCGGGTCGCCCGGACCGGCACTGCCGTGGCTTGGTGCCCGACGTCCAACCTGCGCCTGGGATCCGGCATTGCGCCGGCAGGAGAGCTCCTCGAGGCGGGTGTCGCGGTGGGACTGGCGGTGGATGGATCGGCGTCAAACGACGCAGGGCATATGCTGGCCGAGGTGCGGCAGGCCATGCTGGTCGCCCGCGCGCGCGGCGATCCCAAATGGATG
>VBAI01000122.1 GCA_005882295.1 Candidatus Segetimicrobium genomatis
CGGATCTTTTCGCTCGTCCATGTTCTCCCTCCGCACGCAGAGGTTACTCTATTGAGTGAGAGCGGGCCGCCCCCTCACCCACCCCTCTCCCCACGGGAGAGGGAATGGTTGAGGCCTTCCGGCCTCCCACTGAAAAGACGCAACGCCCCCGCACATCCGCGGAGGCGTCGTGGCCTCACCTTGCTGCACTCTATTTTGTTAGGGTCATCATAGCATGGAGGCGCCACCTGTCAAGATAAAGGCGAGACTGGGGACTCGGGACTGGCACCTGCCGACCAAGAACTCGAATGCCCCCGTCTTCATCTGTTGCTAGTCCCCAGTCCCTAGTCCCGTAATTAGGCTTTGAAGGTGGCTTTCCTCACCGTGTGCTTTTCCACGCGGTCGAGGACGACGTGGACCCCCAGGCCGGGAGCAGTCGGCACGTTGATAGTTCCATCACGGTTGAGCGTGACGGGTGGATCAATGAGATCTTCATGATAGTAGCGGTTGCTGGCCGAGACGTCCCCGGGGAGCTGGAAGTTGGGCAGCGAGGCCAGGGCGAGATTGGCCGCGCGGCCGACGCCGGTCTCGAGCAATCCGCCGCACCAGACCGGAATACCGTGCCCGACAGGCCGCCCAGGCGCGCCGCTTTGATGTTGATCACCCGGCAGCTGCCCAGCTGGATGGCCTTGCGGGCGTCGTCTGGGCTGACGATGGATTCATCCAGGCAGATCGGCGTGCGCAGCTGCGCCTGCAGCGCCGCATGATCGACGATGTCATCCTCGCCCAGCGGCTGCTCGATGAGCAGGAGATCAAACTCGTCCATGGCGTGGAAGATATCCGCCTGCTCGAGGGCGAAGGCGGAGTTGGCGTCGACCTGCAGGCGGATGGCCCCGAACGCACGGCGGACCTCGCGGACCACCTGGACGTCCCACCCGGGTTTGATCTTGATCTTGATCCGCCGGTACCCGCGGCCGAGAAAGTCGTGGATCCGGGCCAGCAGCGCGTCCACCGACGGCTCGATCCCCAGGCTGACGCCGACCTCAATTACCGGCCGCGTCCCGCCCAGCGCCTTCGCCAGAGGGATCTCGTGCTGCTGGCTGTGAAGATCCCACAGCGCAGCCTCTACCCCCGCCTTGGCCATGTGATGTCGGCGGAGGTGGCGGACCAGCGGCGGGAACTCCTTCGGATGCGCGATCTCGCGGCCCATCAGCAGCGGCAGGATGAACTGCTCGAGCATGTGCCACGCAGTTCCGGTCGTCTCTTCGTTGTACAGCGGCGCGGTCTCTACCGGGACCTCGCCCCAGCCTTCCAGCCCGTTGGTCCCCAGGCGGATCAGCAGGCACGAGTGCTTGTCCTGGCGCCCGAAGCTGGTCTCAAACGGGAAGACCAGAGGAAGCTCAGCCTGGCGTACTTCCGCCCACGCGATTCTCACCTCTGCTCCCTACCTTTCAGCCGCAACGAGCAAGATTCACCGGCCTCACCGCCGGCCCGCTGCGCGGGCAACATCGGTGGGCCGCCACCTTCATCCGGCTGCGGGCGCGGGTGCGCGCGCGAGCGGGCGCGTCCCGGTGCGTCGCAAGATGTACGATCCGATGGCCTCGTCCCGCGCGCTCGCAAAATCGACCGCCTGGTAGCCGATGGCGAAGTAGTGCTGGAACACCTCACGAGATGCCATCCGCCAGCTCAATGCCAGCTCCGGCGCCCGGGTCTTGATGTCACCGAATGTCGTGGGCACCTCCACCCGCACGACGGGCTGGTCGAGGTCGGGAGCGATGTCCGGAGCGAGCGTGTCGCCGCGCCTGATTCCCACGAGCGCCGCGGGTGCATCCGGCCACGATCGCGGGGACGCGTCACCGGTCAGTCTGGCCTCGACCGCGGGATCGCGCAACCACCAATCCACCTCCAACCGGTCGCTGGGCACTCCCCGGTTGATGGCATCGGGCATCTCGCCATAGTAGTCGACGTAGTAGCGAGAAGCCGTCACGCCAAGCTTGCGCAGGTTAAACGAGGCGTTGAGGCTCTGCAGCGGATCGAAGGTCCACACCATCCGATCGAGGCCGCGGTCCAGCGCCGCCTGCCGTTGCGCCCGCTTGAGCAGGAACCCGATGTCGCGGTCTTGCAGGCCGGGCCGCACGCCGGCCATGTGCGAGTAGAAGAGGAGGTCACCGTCGCGCAATCCGATGAAGCCGTAACAAAATCCCACCAGCGTGCCGCGCTCATCGAACGCACCCAAGAGTACACCGCCGGCGCTGACGGCGGCCCTGAGCTGGTGCAGCGGCACCACTTCCAGGTCGGGCATGCTCCACACCGCGCGCTGCAACTCTTCCACGGCGTGGAACCCGCCGGCATCGGTGATCGATCGCACCGTGACCGCCATTGCCACTCACTCTATGACGACGCAAAGTGGCGCCGCAAGAAAAATTCTTTCACACGAAGCAGGAAAAACGCGCATCAGTGTCGCATGCTTTCTATTAAACGAAAGGGGGGAGCTCAATGAAGAAGAAGAAGGCCAAAAAGAAGAAGTAGCTCCCACCGAGCATATGCTCGAACGCGGCGGCAGTCATGACGACTGTCGCCGCGTTTTCTTTTTTGCGCGGCCGCGGCGAGCCATTGTGGGTGTGTCAACGCGACCCCGCGCCTCCGCGACGATGTCCGTCGCGCTGGCGCGGTACATCTGATCCCGCAGGTCCCGCAGCCGGTCGCTTAGCCCGACCGGCGCCTGGAGCGTGGTGTGCAGGTTGCGCAGCGCCTGCGGGAGACCGGCCAGCCGCTCCAGACACCGTGTTCGCATCGCTGGTAGCGAATCCTGATGGATCGTCCGGCCGCCGGCCATGGCCTGGACCAGCAGCGGCACCGCGTCCGGCGGGGGCAGTTCCTCCCGCAGGGCGATCGTGTCGCGTACCGCGGCCCCGCTCCCGCGCACCCGCCACACCTGCTTGCGGCCCGGCAGAGTGGCCTTGCCGGTGGACAGCTTGATCCTGGGGCCGCTGCGGTCCTCGACGAGCTTGTACACGCCGCCCAGGTTTGGCGCGTCTTCTGAGGTCCCCATGCGGGTGCCCACGCCGAATGCCCCGGCAGCGGCTCTGCGGGCCAGCAAGTCCTCGATCCGGTACTCGTCGAGGTCCCCGCTCAGGAACACTTGCACCTCGGGATGCCCGGCGTCGTCGCAGATCGCCCGCACCCGACGGCTCAGCGCCGCCAGTTCGTCGATGGTCTCATAGCTGTCGATACGGACGCCGCGCAGTTGGTGGCCATGTCCGGCCATCTCCTGCGCCACGGTCATCGCGTGGCGGGCCCCTTGCAGCGTGTCATAGGTATCGATCAAGAGCACCGCATTGTCCGGAAAGTCCCTGGCAAACGCACGGAACGCGGAGAGCTCGTCCGTGAAGGACATGACGTAGGAGTGAGCCATCGTCCCATAGACCGGGATGCCATAGTGCATCCCGCCCAGGACGTTTGACGTTCCGGTGCATCCAGCCAGATACGAGGCCCGGGCCGCCTTCATGGCCGCGTCGGCAGCGTGGTCGCGGCGGGGGGAGAAGTCCACGACTCCCCGCCCGGTGGCGGCCAGCACAACCCGCGCGGCCTTTGAGGCAATCATCACCTGGAAGTTCAACGTATTCAAGAGGAACGTCTCGACAAGCTGCGCCTCGATCCGGGGCGCGGTGATCTCGACCAGCGGCTCGGGCGGAAAGAACAGTTCTCCTTCTGGAATCGCCCACACGTCGCCGGTGAAGTGGAAGCCGCGCAGGTAGGTGAGAAACTCGCCGCTGAAGAGCCTGAGGCCGTCCAGGTAGTCGATCTGAGCGTCATCAAACGCCAGGTGCTCCAGGTAGTAGAGCACTTGCTCCAGGCCGGCGCTGACCAGAAACGCGCGGTTGGGCGGGAGCCCCCGGATGAACAGGTCGAACGTGGCCGGCTCGTTCATGCCGTGGCGCAGGTAGCTGTCGGCCATGACCAGTTCGTACAGATCCGTCAGCAGCCCCATGTTCTGGGGCGTAACGAATCCGAAGGAGGGATACTGCTCACTCATCGAGGCACCACGAGGTGAATCTCCGCGTGTTTGTTCGCGCGGCATGGAACCTATCCTGCTGTGCTACAATTGGGCCGATTCAGCATCGTTATTTCGCGTGGAGGTGTCTCATGGCTGTTGAAGTCGGCAAGCGCGTGCCCGACGTGACCCTGGTGAGCAGCGAGCGCAAGGCGGTGAAACTCTCCGAATTCCTGGGTAAGCCCACGGTGCTGGCCTTCTTCCCCGGTGCGTTTACCGGTGTCTGCACGAAGGAGTTGTGCACGTTCCGCGACGGCATGGCAAAGTTCAACGAGATGAAGGCCCAGGTCCTCGCGGTCAGCGTGGACAGTCCCTTCGCCCAGAAAGCCTTCGCTGAACAGAACAAGCTGAACTTTACGCTCCTCAGCGACTTCAGGCGCGAGGCGGTGCGGACCTTTGGGATCGAGGACCCCAACTTCATCAACGGGCTGCTGCCCGGGGTGGCCAAGCGATCCGTCTTCGTGCTCGATAAGGGCGGCACTGTGACGTACCGGTGGGTGTCGGACAACCCCGGCGTGGAGCCGAACTATCAGGAGGTCGAGGCTGCCGTACGAAAGATAACCAACTGACGGAAACGGGAAACGGGTAACAGGAAACGGGGAATTGGAAACACCAGCATCAGGAAGTCTCTCGCTTCCCGTTTCCTGCTTCCCGCTTCCGTTTCTTTATGGTTCAGCGTTTCCCGTTTCCTGTTTCCCGTTTCCGGTTTTGACCAGCCCCGATACCCGCACTCCCACCAGCCGCACGGGCCGGTCCAGCGCGAAACGATCTAGGAGGGCAACGGCTGTCTGGCGGATCGTATCTCCATCGTTGATTGGCTCCGGCAGGGTCAGGGCGCGGGTATGGGTGCGAAAATCACGGTAGCGGATCTTCACCGTCACCGTCCGCCCGCGGTATCCTTCGTCGTGGAGGTCGCCCACGACGTCTGCGGCCAGCGCTGAGATGGTGGCGATGATGGTCTCGCGCCGGCGGGTGTCGTACTGGTAGGTGGTTTCGCGACTCAGGGATTTCGGTTCCCAATCCGTCACGATCGGGCTGTCGTCTTCGCCGCGGCAGGTGCGGTAGAGATCCTCCCCCCAGCGGGGCCCGAGCAGTTCCTGGAGCTGGGCCAGAGGGATACGCTGCAGGTCGCCCACCGTCCGGACGCCGAGTGTCTGCTCGAGCCGCGCCGCCGTCTTGGGACCGACACCCCACAGCACGGTGGCGGGCAGATCGCGGAGCACCGCAGTCGTTGTGTCCGGCGTGATCTCGGTGACGGCGTCCGGCTTGTGCAACCCCGACGCGATTTTGGCGAGCAACTTGTTGGGCCCGATGCCGATGGAGGCCGTCAGCCCAGTGTCATCTTTGATCCTGCGGCGGATCTCCTCGGCCAACGCTCTGGGGACTTCGGGGCGGCTGCTGGCGTCCAGAAACGCTTCGTCCAGCGACAAGGGTTCGACGAGCGGCGAATACTCACGCAGGATGGCCATGATCTGCCGCGAGGCCGCCCCATAGGCGGAGAAGTCGACGGGGAGGAAGACCGCGTGTGGACATTTGTTGAACGCGGTCCGCAGCGGCATGGCGGAGTGGATGCCGTAGGCGCGCGCCTCGTACGACGCGGTGGAGACGACGCCCCGGCTGTGCGGATTGCCTGACCCTCCGACCACCACGGGCTTCCCCCGCAGCTCCGGCCGCCGCAACTGTTCCACCGCTGCGAAGAAGGCATCCATGTCAACATGCAAGATGGTACGGGTCATCGTCTCGCGGCCGTACCTTTCCTCCGGCGCAGCCATGCCAGCAGCGCCGCGTGCGCGTAGGCCTCATCGCCGTCAACGGCGAGACGGTACGCCACGCCGGCAAGCGCCCCTTCCACGTCGGCGAGCAGCCGGGGAGGCAGGTCGAAGAGCCGCGTCATCTCCACCACCGGCGCCGCGCCGGTCGTCCGCAGGTAGCGCTCCAGCACCTCGGCCGCGGCCCGCACCGTGGTGATGGTGCCGGCGGCGCGGACCGCCTGGGGGAGCCACCGGGCGAACGTGTCCCAGATAAAGCTGTAACTGCCGCGTTCGCTCTCGCCCACTTTACTGATCAGAAACCGGCCCTGCAGGTCGGACAGGGCGCGGTGGAATGCCGCCCCTCGCGAAGCGCCTGAGACGAACTGCTTCCGCAGCACCCACGTGGAGCAGGGTCCGTGCTCGCGCACATGCTCGTAGATCTCCCTGGCCAGCAGGCTGAGGCGGCCTTCCCGGTAGGCCTGCAGGTAGTCGTCCGCGTCGCCGACGTTGCCCGTCAGCGTGAAAAAGTGTGGAACGAACCGCAGCGAGACATAGGTGGGCTTGCGCCGGATGACCTTCCCGTAGAACAGCTTCTTTTCGGTGGCGAGTTCGTCTTTCCACTGCCAGGCCCATGTCCACATCCGGTCGACGCTGCGGGTGGCCAGGACATCAAACAGCCCCGGCAGGCCGCCGGGTCCGCTGGTGAAGGCATAGCAAAAGCCCAGACTGTTGACGAAGGCGAGCGCCGCCCGTTTGGTGCGGACCCGGTGCCGGGCGAGGATGTCAGCGCGGTAGCGGGCGACCTCCCGCCAGGACGGACGATCCATGGATACACGCATATCTTCTTGGTGTTCGGCGTCGGGACCCTGCCCGGATGGGAATTCGCCGGTAGGGTCGGAGGTTATCAATAGTGAGTGGGGAAGCAGGACTTCGATGTCGACGATGCGCGCGGAGACGCTGGATAACGGTCTGCTGATCCTGCTTGCGGAGCAGCGCACCGTCCCTGTCGCCACATTTTGGGTGTGGTACCGTGTCGGCAGCCGCAACGAGATGCCAGGGCTGACCGGGATCTCACACTGGGTGGAGCATATGCTGTTTAAGGGCACGCCCACCCACCCCAAGGGCATGCTCACCCGGCACATCGACCGGTTGGGCGGCCGCTGGAACGCGTTCACGTGGAAGGACTATACCGCGTATCATGAAGTGCTTCCGGCCGACCACCTGGGCGTCGCCATCACCCTGGAGGCCGATCGGATGATCAACACGGTGATGGAGCCGGCCGAGGTGGAAAGCGAGCGCACCGTCATCATCTCGGAGCGAGAGGGGAGCGAGAACTATCCTGCCTATCTCCTGCGGGAAGAGGTCGATGCCGCGGCGCACAAGGTGCATCCGTACCGGATTCCTGTCATTGGGTGGAAGGACGACCTGCGGGCGATCACCCGGGACGATCTGTCCCACCATTACCAGACGTACTATCATCCCAACAACGCCGTCGCGGTCGCGGTCGGACCGTTTGATGCGCATGCGGTGATGGAGGCGATCAAGCAGGCGTTCGCCGGCATTCCCCCGGGATCGTCACCGCCCAGGGTCCGCGTGCGGGAGCCGCAGCAAGAGGGGGAACGCCGGGTCGTGCTGCGCCGGCCCGGCGGGGCCACGGCCTACCTGCACATCGCCTTTCACGTGCCATCTGCGTCACATCAGGATCTGGCGGCGCTGCTGGTGGCCGACGGGCTGCTCTCCGGATTCAAGAGCTTCGTGCCGTTTGACCAGGGTGGGGGCGGGCGCAGTTCGCGGCTGTACCGTGCCCTGGTGGACAGCGGGCTGGCCAGCGACGCAGGCACTGCGCTGACCCCGGGGGCCGACCCGACGCTGTTCCGCGTGACGGTCACGGCCCGGGCGGGTGTTGATCCGGCCGCCGTGGAACGCCGGACGCTCGAGGAAGTCGAGCGCCTGGCCCGCGAGGCTGCGGGGCCGCTCGAACTGGAGAAGGTGAAGAAACAGGCGAAGGCTCAGGATGTGTTCAGCCGCGACGGGGTCTTCCGCACGGCGATGGGGCTGGGAGCCTTTACCATCGTGGACGGACCTGAGGCATTTGCGTCGCTGCTCACACGGATTGACCGGGTGACGCTCGACGACGTGCTGCGCGTCGCGGATACGTACTTCACCGAGAAGAACCGTACCGTGGGCTGGTACCTGCCGGAGGGTGGCGCCACGACCGCCGGCGCCCGTGCCGCCGTGCGCCCCGAAGTCTTCTTCTGGTCGCCGCTCCGGGCGCAACTCCAGGTGCCGCCGATCACCCCACGGACCGTCGCCCGCACCGAACTGCGAAACGGCATGGTCGTGCTGGTCAAGGAGACGCCGGGGACCGGCCTGGTCGCGGTGCACGGGTACGTCAAGGCCGGCGCCATGTACGATGGGACGCGCAGCGGGCTGGCGCGTTATGTCGCCGCGATGCTGCAGCGGGGAACCCGCCGTTACTCCTCGCAGGAACTGGCAGAGCATCTGGACGGACTCGGTGCCTCGCTGGTGATTCGGGCCGACATGGAGGTCGCGGGGATCGGTCTCCGCGCGCTGGCCGAAGATGCCGCGGAGGCGTTGCACTTGCTCGGCGACGTGCTGATCCATCCGACGTTTCCATCAGACGAGATCGAAAAGGCCAGAGGCGAACTGCTGACCTCGGTCCGCATCGGCATGCAGGAGACGCGCCTGATGGCGGAGCGCGCGTTCCGCAGGCTGCTCTTCCCCGAGTCGCATCCGCACCGGCAGGTGCCCGATGGTGATGAGGTGGCGATCGCTTCCCTGACCCGCCAGGATCTGGAGACGTTCCACCGCGATCGCTACCGGCCCGAGGCGACGCTCCTCGCCGTGGTGGGCGACATTCGCCCGGCCGACGTGCTGGCGACAGTCGACGAACTCTTCACTCCCTGGCCGCAGCGCGGTGGATGGGCGCTGCCTCCTGTTCCGCCGGTCCCCAGACCGGCCGGTCGGCTGCGGGGCGAGCACCGCATGCAGGGCAAGACCCAGTCGGATATCGTACTGGGAGCACCGGGGGTGGCGCGCGCCGACCCAGCGTACTACGAGATGATGATGGCCAACCTCATCCTTGGCCAGCTGGGGATGATGGGACGGCTGGGAGACCGCGTCCGCGAACGCCAGGGTATGGCCTACTATGCGTTCAGCGATCTGCGCGCCGGCCTGCTGGCCGGGCCCTGGGTAGTGCGCGCTGGCGTCAACCCGGCCAACGAAGAGGCCGCCGTTGAGGGGATCCTCGGGGAGATCCGCCGGTTTCAGGACGACGGGCCGGAGGACGCCGAACTGGCCGATGCGCGGGACTTTCTCATCGGGTCGCAGGCGGTACGCCTGGAGACCAACCCCGGCATTGCGCAGATGCTGGCCGATATCGAGTTGTTTGGGCTTGGGCTCGACTACCTCGAGCGCTATCCGCAACTCATCCGCGGGATTGCTCGCGAGGCGGTCATAACCGCGGCGCGGAGGTTCCCACGCGACTCGTATTGCCTGGCGATTGCCGGTCCGGAGCCCGGTGGCCGGTAGCTCGGAGTCCGGTTCCCGGCGCCCGGAGCCCGATGGTTTCTCTGGGCGCGTCGCCATCATCGGCGGAACCGGAAGACTGGGACTCGGACTGGCCAGGCGCCTCCAGGCTGCCGCGGTCGATATTGTGCTCGGATCGCGGGATCCGGCGCGGGCGGAAACGGCTGCGCGATCGATGGGCCTCGCCGCACAGGCAGGGCGCGGCAACGTAGCTGCCGCCGAGGCGGCTGAGGTCATCGTGATCACCGTTCCG
>VBAI01000132.1 GCA_005882295.1 Candidatus Segetimicrobium genomatis
ATACTCGCCAACAGAGTGAAGAAGCGGTGCGCCAGGCCGAGGCGGCGCTGGCTCAGGCGAAGGATAACCTCACTCGACAGGAACAGCTGCTGCGGGACGGATATGTCGCGCAGTCGGTCGTGGACGACGCCCGCCACAGCGTCGACATCGCCGAATCTCAACTGCGCGCGGCGCGGGCCAAACTCTCCGATCTGGTCGCCGGCTCCACGCCCGCTCAGATTGCGCAGGCCGAGTCGGCGGTGCGCCAGGCGCGCGCGCAGGCAGATCAAACCGCCGCGGCCTTGCAGCAGGCCGAAGAGCAACTGGCGGAGTCACGCATCGCGGCGCCGATTACCGGCGTGGTGGTGAAGCGCTCGGTTGACGTGGGACAAAGTATTATCGGCGGTAGCGGCACCGGCGGCACGCTGGTCATCACGCTGGCGCAGGTCGACCCGCTCTACGCGGCGGTGAACGTCGATGAAGCGGATATCGCCGGGGTGCGCGCCGGTATGCCGGTGCGGCTCACCGCCGATGCGCTGCCGAATGCGGTGATCCGGGGCAAGGTGGACCGGG
>VBAI01000133.1 GCA_005882295.1 Candidatus Segetimicrobium genomatis
GCGGACTTCGTGACGGCCCGCCGGGACAACGTGCTGCTCGTCCCCCGCCAGGCGGTCAAGGAGGGCAAGTCTCCCACCGTCACCGTGATCGTCGGCGGAGAGTTGGAGACGCGCTCGGTGCAGACGGGGTTGTCCGATGGGCATATGGTGGAAATCATCAGCGGGCTGCGCGAGGGGGAGGTCGTCCTCCTGGGATCTGCGAAGCAGCCGGCCAAATCGTCCCCAGGTCGCTCACCGTTCCAGCCGCAGTATAAGAAGAAGTAATTGCGGGAGGCGCCAGACACGTGAGCCTGCTCGTCCTGCGTGATGTATACAAGACCTATCAACTCGGCGGTGTCGAGGTGCAGGCCCTGCGCGGCGTCTCCCTGACCGTGCGGGCCAACGAGTTCGTCGCCATCATGGGGCCGTCCGGGTCGGGCAAGTCGACCTGTATGCACATCCTGGGACTGCTGGACCGGCCCACGACGGGCGTCTACCTGCTTGATGGGCAAGACACGGGGGGTCTGTCGGACGTGGAGCTGGCCCGCATCCGCAACCGCAAGCTGGGCTTCGTGT
>VBAI01000134.1 GCA_005882295.1 Candidatus Segetimicrobium genomatis
GCCCGGGCGCTGGTGACCAACCCGCAGGTGATCCTGGCCGATGAACCGACGGGCAACCTCGACAGCCGGACCGGTGACGAGATTATGGTTCTGTTGCAGGCGTTGAACGACCGGGGGCTGACGATCGTCTTGGTGACCCACGAATATGATGTGGCGCGGTTTGCCAGGCGGCTCGTGCACTTCAAGGACGGTGTCATCGTCGGTGATGAGCCGGTGCGCGATCGCCGGCTGGCTGGGGTCTCGCGATGATCGGGCCGATCGTTCGCGTCGCGCTGCGGGCCATCCGCGGTAATCCCCTGCGGGCCGGCCTCACCATGCTGGGTGTCATCATTGGTGTTGGGGCCGTGGTGGCGATGGTGGCCCTGGGTGCCGGCGCGCGCGCCGCCGTGGCCGCGCGGGTGCAAAATCTGGGCAGCAATCTGCTCATCGTCGTGCCCAGCAGCGTGAACGTCGGCGGGGTGCAGCAGGGACTGGGCGCTGCGCAAAATTTGATGTGGGATGATGCCCTGGCCATCAAAGACGAGGTGCCCCAGGTGGAAGAGGTGGCGGCGGAGTTCAGCCGGACCGCGCAGGTGGTCTATGCCGGCGCCAATACGGCCACGTCGGTCGTCGGTGTGACGACAGCCTACCAGGACGTGCGAAATCATCATGTCGTGCAGGGCGTATTCTTCACCGACGAGGACATGCAGGCGCAGGCCCGCCTGGCGGTCCTGGGCCCCAACGTGGTGAAAGACCTGTTCGGATCCGCCGAGGCCGATCCCATCGGGGCCCGCATCAAGATCAACCGCTCCACCTACACGGTCATCGGGGTCCTGGAGGTGAAAAGCGCCTCCGGCTCCTCCACCAGCCGCGACGATGTGGTGCTGGTCCCCATGACCACGGCCCAAAAGCGGCTGTACGGTGTCACCTATGTGCGGCAGATCGATCTCAAGGTCCGCAGCTCTGAGGAGCTGGATGATGCGGAGAAGGCGATGACCGAAGTCCTGCGGGCGCGCCACCGCATCCTGCCCAAAGGCGCGAACGACTTCCGCGTCTACAACCAGGCGGATGTCCTCAGCGCGCAGCTCGGCGTCAGCCAGACCATGACCATGCTGCTGGGCGGGATCGCCGCGGTGTCGCTGCTGGTCGGCGGGATCGGCATCATGAATATCATGCTGGTGTCGGTGACCGAGCGCACCCGGGAGATCGGGCTGCGGAAAGCGGTGGGCGCCACGCAGGCGGACGTCTTGCTGCAGTTTCTGGTCGAGGCCGTGCTGCTGTCGGTCTCTGGAGGTGTGCTCGGGATCGTGGTCGGAGCGGTGGGGGCGCAGCTGCTCAGCCGGACGCTGGGCTGGGCCACCATCATGTCGGTGCAGGCGGCACTGTTGGCGTTCGTTTTTTCCGTTGCCGTGGGGGTGTTCTTCGGCTATTATCCGGCGCGCCGCGCGGCGTCACTCCATCCCATCGAGGCCCTGCGGTACGAATGACGGGCCCGACAGTCAGCGTTCCCACCAGGCCCGGCGGAGGGCCACGGATCGTCCGACCGGCACGCTGGGACCGCCTGCCTCACACGTAAAGTTTCCAGTGATCAGCAGCGGCCCGTTCACCACCAGGGTTCCGTGGATCGTCGGTGTGCCCGCTCCGGTCAGCAGACCGTTGACCAGCGCCATGCCCCAATACTCGAAGTTGCTCGTGATGGTCAAGTTGCCGCGCGCGGCCAGGGTGCCGTGCCCGCGCATGTTGGACGCGATATGCGCGCTGTCATCGTCAAGGAATACCAGCAGGGGCCGGCCGACGTCCTCAGGGCACGCCATATCGCCCGCCATCTCCGGGAGGCGGCAGCCGAAGTCGCCGCCGGTGATCAGCCCTTCGCGCGCCACGCGATCGTAATTGTCGGCGATCTCATGGAATTCCGGGAATGGCGGGATGGCGCCTAGTTCCGGGTGCTTCTCCAGTACGGACTTTTTTGCATACGTCAGCTGCGGCTCGTCAAACTCCCAGTACGTGTCAAACCACTGCTCGAACACGATGGCCTTCACCAGCCGTGGGTGCGTCTGCCGGGGGTTCTGTGTGTCGGGGAACTCCACCGCCACGTACTTATAGGGGAGGCCGCACGGCTGTGTGTCCGTGACCGCCGCCGGTTCCCCCTCCGCGACATCGCGGTCAAATCCGTAGACGCTGACGATGACAGACCTGCACTGGGCCTCGGCGCACGGATCCTCTGCCATGACGCCGGCGATGGTGTCGCTCGGCAGCAGCTCCGCGCCTCCCTCCGGGCAGCGGCGGGTCTGCTCCATGATCTCCGTACCCAGGGAAGAGATGTCGGACACCGCCCAGCGCGTCGCCGGATACCAGCGGCGGCTCCGGCAATCCGCGTCCCTGGGGGAATAGCACCGCTTGCGGCTCTGCCCGGTTCCGCTCTCAATCCACCAGCCCGCGTACGTGAGGCCCGTACTCGGCTGGGATTGGGGCCCCAGATCGACAAACGCCTGAGCGTACACGTCGCCATTGAGCTGGGCGCTCCCGTCCCTGGTGATGCTATAGGCACGCACCAGATTGGGCGGAAACGTCCTCATCCGCTGCAACACCAGCAGGCTAATGTGGCGGGTGACGCGTCGCACCGTGGCGGAGACCTGGATCTCCTGATACGCGGAGTTCGCGCCCACCTCGCGGCGGATGACGCGCACATCGACGCCGGGGGAGATCGCACCGGCAAAGCCCTGCACGTAGGGGCGTCCTGCCTCAATCCTTCGCACGGTTTCCACGGCGGCGGCATCGGCCGATTCCAGCGCAAGGACACTATCCCGGTGCAGGCTGGCGATCAGGATCTCATTCCCGGTCACCGTCAGCATCGTGGTGATCAGGATGAGCATCAGGACGGCGAAGAGGAGGACAGTGATCAACGCCGCGCCGCGCTCGTCGTGCGTCAAGGGCGCCCGGGCAGAACCAGCAATCTTTTCGATAGAATCCCGCATCCTGGAAGGGAAACGTCTGCCGTGTGTGAAGAATACCTGTTGATATTTTCCCCACCTTTCAGGGAGGAGCCTTCAATGGCCGACAAGGTGCGCGTATTAATCGAGTACTGAGCGGAATGAGAGTATCAGAGCCATGCCGCCCGTGTGGCGGAGGAGATATTGACTGAGCACTGGGGCAAAATCAGCGAACTGGTCGTCGTGCCCTATACCGATGGCCGGTTCGTCGTGAAGGTCGGGGGTAAGCAGCTCTTCAGCAAGGCGGACACCGGCCGCTTTCCCACCAAGGGCGAGATGGCGCGCCTAATGACGCAGGGTTGATTCTCACCGTCCACTCCAAGTAGGAGCGCGTTTCTCCAAGAACGCCGTCACGGCCGACCGGAAATCTTCGCTCGTGTAGCAGGAGACGATCAGGTCTTCGCCTTCCCCGGGATCCAGCCGCCGGTGGGTCTGAATCCGGCGGACGGCTTCCTTGGTAGCGCGAAGCGTGAGGGGTGCGAGTGCGGTCAGAGTCTGGGCCACCTTCGTCACCCGCCCCTGCAGGCGGCGGACGGGGACGATTTCGTTTACCAGTCCCAGCCGTAGCGCCTCGCCCGCGTCCAGCATCCGCGCCAGCATGATGAGTTCTTTCGTCCGCGCCGGACCGACCAGGTCGACGATCCGCGCGTAGTTGCTCATTGACAGGCAGTTTCCCAGCGTTCTGGCGATCGGCACCCCCATCTTCAGGTCGGGCGACGCGTACCGGAAGTCGCAGGCCAGGGCCAGTGACAATCCGCCCCCCACGCAGTAACCACGGATCATGGCGATCGTCGGCTTGCGGATCCGCTCCAGGCGGTCCGCCACCCGCTCGATGCGCTGTTCGTACGCGAGGGCGTCCTGCGGGGTGCGGAACGTCTGGAACTGCGAGATATCGGTCCCCGCCACGAACGCCTGATCTCCGGCGCCGGTGAGGATCGCGGCGCGGATCTCGTCGGTGCCGTCGATGCGTTCACAGTAGTCCAGCAGGCGGTCATACATGTTCCAGGTCAGCGCGTTGCGCGCATGCGGGCGGTTGAAGGTGACGAACGCCAGCGCCCCGTTCTTCCGGAAGAGGATCTCATCCTGTCCCTGTAGGCTCACCGCTGATCACCCCTGAGCTTACTTATGTTCGTGGTCAATCGTCTTTGAAACGGAGGGCAGATGCCTCCTCCTTGTGACCGCGCTGTGACAGGAGCTTGGCAGGATTAGAAGTACTTGGTTCGAGCCTATCCACTTCAACACTCTGTCCATTCGCCAAAATCTCACGAAAGGGAGGGAATGTCCATGAAGTTCGTGAGCACGCTGTTAGTCAAAGCGGTACTGGCCGTCGCGTTGGTCGCCGCCGTCGCCGTCATGGGCGCTCTCGCCGCCGAGAGCAACAAGACGATGCTGAAGGCGGATCCACTGACCGGGTACCAGGAGGCCACCCCGGCGGGTGTCTCCACGGTGGCAACCGGCTCGTTCGAGGCCACCATCGACGAGGTCGCGCAGACGATCGATTACACGCTCTCGTACAGCGGCCTCGAAGCTGCGGTGCTCTTCGCCCATATTCACTTCGGCAACCGCTTCACCTCGGGCGGCGTATCCGCGTTCCTCTGTGGCGGCGGTAGCAAGCCGGCGTGCCCACAAGAGGGCGTGGTCACCGGAACCGTCACCTCCGCTGATGTCATCGGACCGGCGAGCCAGGGCATCGCGCCGGGCGAGTTCGGCGAGCTCGTCCGAGCGATGCGCGCCGGCATTACGTACGTGAACGTCCACTCGACGATGTTCCCGGCGGGCGAGATCCGCGGTCAGATCAACGACGCCAACCAGCGCCAGCCCTAGCCCTTTAAGGTCCTGGTCGTGTAGCGGAGAGCCCGGCCGGAATGCCGGGCTCTCACCTCGAGTCGAACCGGACCGTAAGTCCGCGGCGGGCATTTCGGCCGATCTACCTTCATTGCCTTCTGCCTAGCACCACTGTCCCTTCCGCCGCTAGGCGGTCGATCGCGGCGGGGTCGTAACCAAGTTCCCCGAGCACCTCGACAGTG
>VBAI01000130.1 GCA_005882295.1 Candidatus Segetimicrobium genomatis
CAGCGCTACAGTGTCTGCGTCGCTGGAACTGCTCAACCTCCAGGCGCGGTACCAGATCAGACAGGCCGAGGCCGCTGTGTCGTCCGCTGAGGCCTCGCTGGTCCAGGCGCGCCAGAGCGCGGCGCTGGCCGCCGCACAGGCATACTTCTCTGTCCTCCGGGCGCAGGCGGTCGTGGCCACCCGCCAGGCCGCGGTCGCGCAGGCGGAGGCGCAGGTCCGGCAGGCGGAGGCGCAAGTTCGGGCCGGCATCGCCGCCAGAGCCGACGTGCTGCAGGCGCAGGCGGCACGCGCAGCCGCCCAGGTTGATCTGATCGCGGCCAGGAACCAGGTCGAGACCTCGTTTACCGGACTCCGGGCATCCATGGGCCTCCGTCTGAC
>VBAI01000131.1 GCA_005882295.1 Candidatus Segetimicrobium genomatis
GGCGGTCTGGCGCGAGCTGCCGTGGCAGCCGCCCGCGCCAACCTGGCCAACGCCCAGGCGAAGGAGGCCTTGACCTTGCAGACCGCCCAGGTCGATGCGCTGACCGCATGGGTGTCGCTTCAGGACGCGATGGCGCGCGTCGACGCGACGCGGGCCAGCGAAGCCGCGGCCACCGAAGCGCTGCGCGCCGCCGAAGGCCGCTACCAGGCCGGCGCCGGCACCATCGTGGAAGTGCTGACTGCGCGCACCGCGCTGCAGTCGGCGAGCCTGTCGCGGATCCAGGCCGAGTTTGACGTGCAGTCCGCCGTGCTGCAATTGCGGTATTCGATCGGC
This sequence comes from Candidatus Segetimicrobium genomatis, assembly GCA_005882295.1. Classification (GTDB taxonomy): domain Bacteria; phylum Sysuimicrobiota; class Sysuimicrobiia; order Sysuimicrobiales; family Kaftiobacteriaceae; genus Telluricultor. The sequence continues at coordinate 334 of VBAI01000131.1, forward strand.
CGGCCGGTGGTAGGAGGTAATTGATGAAACTGGTGAAGCGCGCATGGATGCAGCCCAGATGGATGGTCGCGGGCGGAGTCATTGTAGTCGTCACCGCCGGGTTTGTGCTGGCGCAGCACCGCGGTGAGCCGGCCAAGGCCGACGCGATCCGCACGGCGCAGGTGACCCGCGGCA
>VBAI01000135.1 GCA_005882295.1 Candidatus Segetimicrobium genomatis
AGGCGATCATCCGGGAGCGGGGCCACACCGCGATGGCGTCGTGTGAAATTCTAGGAGCGAGCCAGGGTTCCAACTTCAAGCGACCCTCCGCCCAAAACCGGCGGGTGATTTCTTCCCGCTGCCCCGCGGAGAGTGTGCGGTACCAGGTCGGGTTCGTGGCCGTGGCCTCGACGAGCGCGCGCACCCATGACCAGTCCGATGCGTCGAATTTCGGTGTGTCATGGCGATGGCACACATGCACAGCGGCCGCCCCGCATTCGCACAGGAGCGCGGCCCATTCAAAAGCACTCTGCCGGCCGCCGATGATCAGGCATCGCTTCCCTGCCAGGGGTTCGAAGCGCACGAGATCGCAGGAATGGGAGAACCGGTGCGGTGGAAGCATGTGCGTGAGTTCCGCTGGGATCTGCTTGAAATACCGGAAGCCCGGCGCGACGAGTACGTGCCTGGCGGTGATCGTCTCCTGGTTGTCCAGCGTCGCCGCAAATCCGTCGTGGACATGCTCGAGGCGATGCACGAGAGCGGGAAGCGCCTGAATGGCCTTCTCTTGCTGGAACCACGCGGCGTAGCGCAGGAAGAGGTCGAGCGGGATCGGCTCAGCCCTGTCTGTGTTCACGTTGTGCGCGCTCGCGTATGCCTGGAGAGTGTGCACGCCCAGTGGATCGATATGCCAGTCCCAGGACGATCGGAGGAGCATCCCTCTGGGCATGTTGGATTTCCAGAAATCCATCGGGTGGCCGCAGATCACGTAATCCAGTCTCCGATGCCCGGCGTAGGCGGCCATAGCCAGGCCGTAGGGACCGGCTCCAATGATCAGCAGCGGCACTTGCTTCGTCATGCCATCATCTGGTTGAGAATAGGGGTAGCAGCAATTTGAGGGGGGTGTCAAGCATGATTTCTTTACAGATTGTCCTGTGGATCATGGTGGGAGTCATGATCAGCGTCATCCTGCCGGTCCTGAGGAAAAGCTACCCTCAAGTGACGGCCGAGGCGGCGAAAGCCTTCTGGCAGCGGCTGTGGGAAACCGGCAGGCCGTATCTCGTGCTCGGGGTTGGGTCGCTGCTCACCTCCTTGTTGATCCTCGCCGGGCTGGCCAACACCGGCACGCAGATCACGACCTGGCATCAGGCGCTGCTGCTGGGCTACTTCGCGGACTCCACGCTGCAGAAGTTGAAGCCGGACTGAGTCCGCTCCAGAAGAATTCCCACTGGTTGAACGAAATGCCTAACGCGGAAGTCTATGGGGCATGAACCTTCCTGCGTTGACCGCGTTCATCGCCCGTCCAGAGGAACGCGCAAATCGTCAGGAGGGATCGACATGATGCGAAAGGTCGCATTGCTTCTCGTGCTAATTGTGGGGATGACCAACCTCCCCGTTCTCACCGTGCACGCCGCGTCCCCGCCGGCCAATCTCGCCAAGGCGTTGCAGCAGGTGGACCAACTCCTGGATCGAGCCCGCCGGAACCTCGCTGCGGCTGATGAGCTCGTGGACAAGAAACAGATGGCCGCAAAGGACCAGATGGTGGCCCGGGCGATGCGCCTCACGGGAGAAGCTGCGCGAAAGATCGAGAGCGCGCTTGCCATGGTCCGGGCTTTGGGATCGACCAAGCCCTCCAAGGAGCAGCTGGGGCAAATCGAGCAGCTCATTGGTGAAGCGCGCGCCCAACTCCGCGAGGCAGAAGCCATGATCGACCGCGTAGCCCAGAAGACCCAGAACCACAAACTTCTTCGCGGTCTGGTCACGGGCGCCGACCACCGGATCGACGAGGCCGTCAAGATGTTGCGGCGGATCGCAGCGAGCCTGTCCTAACTCTCTAACCAGGAAAAGCTGGGAGGGGACTGGGACCTCGTCGGTGTCCTGATCCCCTCCACGCCTTCCGGCTTAGAATTTGACCTTGACCGGCTGGCGCGAGGCAGGTTCCGTCTCGAAATACTCCTTCGGTCCAAAGCCGGCCATGTCGGCGATGACGCTGCTGGGGAACGATTCGCGGGCGTTGTCGTAGCGGCGCCGCAGCTGGACGCCGATCTGGGCCCACGCGTTTTCGATGCAGTTCCGCAGCGGGGCCCCGCGAGATTCGACGCTCACACCAGGATACCATAGAAATCTCAGAGAACAGTACGTGGGCTTTGAAGAGGAGGTACGGCATGGTTGATCCACGGATTGAAAAACTCGCCAAGGTGCTGGTGCACTATTCGCTGCGGATCCGCCGCAATGATCTCTTCCGCATCACCGGTCCTTCCCTGGCCACTCCGCTAGTCAGGGCCGTGTACGCCGAGGCGCTGGCGGCGGGTGCCAACCCGTACGTGCGGGTCTCTCTGGAAGGGCTGGAGGAACTCTTCTACCGCAAGGCCACCGACGAGCAGCTGCGGTTTGTGTCCGACCTGGACCGCGAGGAGATCGAGCAGGTGGACGCGACGCTGGGCATCGGCGGCCGGTGGAATACGCGCGATCTTACCGGGGTGCCGCCGCAGCGGCTGGCCACGCGGCGCGAGGCGATGAGCGGGCTGCAGCGGCGTTATCTGGAACGGGCGGCTAAGGACGAACTGCGGTGGTGCGGCACGCAGTACCCGACCCACGCCGAAGCGCAGGACGCAGAGATGTCGCTGGCGGAATATGAGGACTTCGTTTTTACCGCGGGCCTGCTGCACGAAAGCGATCCCGTGGCGGCCTGGGAGCGGGTGCGGGCGGAGCAGGCGCGCGTCGCCGCCACCCTCGGGCGGTGCGCGACGCTGGCGTTCCATGGACCGGACGTCGATCTCACCGTCTCGGTCGCCGGCCGGACCTGGATCAACGCCGCGGGGGAGAAGAACTTTCCAGACGGCGAGGTGTTCACCGGGCCGGTCGAGGATTCGGCCAGCGGCCGGGTGCGGTTCTCGTTTCCGGCGATCTTCCAGAGCCGTGAGGTGGACGGGGTCGAGCTCACCTTCGAGCGGGGCAAAGTCGCGCAGGCGCGGGCGGTCAAGGGGGAGGACTTCCTCCGGGCGATGCTGGACACCGACGCCGGCGCGCGCTACCTGGGTGAGCTGGCATTTGGCTTGAACTACGGCATCCGCAAATTTACCCGCAACATCCTGTTCGACGAGAAGATCGGGGGCACGATGCATATGGCCCTGGGCATCGGATATCCGGAGACCGGTTCGAAGAACACATCCGGGCTGCACTGGGACATGATCTGCGACTTGCGGGCTGATTCCGAGGTAAAAGCAGACGGGAAAGTAATTTACAGAAACGGGAAATTCCTCGGCTAAGAGCGGCGCAGGTCCTCGATCAACTCATCGATCATCTTGTGGGTGTCTTCAGAGACCTGGTCGGCCATCTCCGCGTAGGCTTGATGCTCCATCGTCTTCACTTCGATGTTCTGGAGCATGTTGGCTTCGATCTCACGTAGAAAGCTGACCATGTCTTCAGTGGGGAACTCTCCGAACTCTCCCGACTTCACGCGGGTGACAAACTCATCCAGCTTGACCAGCTCGACCATGCAGAGTTGCTCATACAAGTCCCAGAGCCGCTCGTTCACGGTCCCGCTCTCCGACGTGGGTGGGATGTGTGGCCCATGTTCGCGCGCTCTCCTCCGATTCCTCCCAGGCGCCGTCAGGCGTCCGTCTGGCGCACGCGGTGCATCTTCACGAAGTTCACGCGCCCGCGGACGACGAGCGGAGCCGAGCCGACGATAATGACCGTGTCCCCGATCTCCACAAGCCGCCGGCGCAGGAGCTCATCTTCGAGGTGCACGATCATGGCGTCGGTGTTGTCTTCGAACGTCGTGGCAAAGCACTGCACCCCCCACCATAACGCCAGGCGGCGCGCCGTTGTTTCCTGTTCGGTGAACGCAATGAGCGGCTCGTGGGGGCGGAGCTTCGACAGCAACTGCGCGGTTAGGCCCGACCGCGTCATCACCACGATGGCGCGGGCGCGCACTTCGTGAGCGATAGTCGCCGCGGCGTGCGCAATCGAGATCGTTGTGCTCGGCTCGGCCGGCCCGCGCGCGCCGAACATAGACGGGGTGGACGACTCTGCCGCCCGCGCGATGCGGTCCATCATCGTGACCGCTTCGACGGGGTACTCACCCACCGCGGTCTCGGCAGACAGCATCACCGCGTCGGTGCCGTCGAGGATCGCGTTTGCGACGTCTGAGGTTTCCGCGCGGGTGGGACGGGGGCTGTGCACCATGGATTCCAGCATCTGGGTGGCGATGATCACCGGGATCCCGGCCGCGTTGGCCTTCTGGATGATGGTTTTCTGCAGGACGGGAACCCACTCCGGATCCAGCTCAACTCCGAGGTCGCCACGCGCCACCATCACCCCGTCGGCCTCTTTGATGATTTCATCCAGCGCGTTGATGGCCTCGGCTTTTTCCAGTTTGGCGATGAGGGGGGTCTGTGCGCCGCGCTCCGCGATGGCCTGGCGCGCCAGCGAGACGTCCTTTGCCCGCTGCACAAAACTCAGCGCGATGTAATCGACCCCCAGGCGGACGCCAAACGCCAGATCCTTCACATCCTTGTCCGTCATCGCTGGGAGATCGACGGAGATCCCGGGCAGGTTGATGCCCTTGTGCTCTCTGAGGATTCCGCCGCGGACGCATCTGGTGGTAACCGCGGCGGCGGCCGTGCTCTCTACCATGAGTTCGAGGGTCCCGTCATCGAGCAGGATGCGGTCGCCCGCGCGGACGTTTCGTGGGAGGCCCGGATAGTTGGTGGAGATCGTCCCGTTGCTGCCGACAACCTCGTCGGCCGTGATGACGAGCGGCTGTCCTTGCCGCAGCTCGAGCGCGCCGTCCCGCAGGCGGCCGACCCGGATCTTGTGGCCGGCGAGGTCCTGCAGCACGGCCACCGTGCGGCCGGTCTCGCGCTCGGCGGTCCGCACGGCTTCATAGCGGCGGGCATGCTCGTCGGGCTCGCCGTGCGCGAAGTTCAGCCGCACGACGTCGGCGCCGGCATCGATCAAGGCCCGGATCTTCTTTGCGTCGCTGGTCGCCGGGCCGAGCGTGGCGATGATGCTGGTACGCCGGTCCCAGTTCTTGGGCACACCGGAGAGTTTCATCCTAAACTTAGTATGCCGCTTCGGCGCGTGAAAGACACGTCCTTGCCAATCCTATCCTAGGTCATTGCGAGGAGCCCTTCGGCGTTGCTCAGGGCAGGCTGCGCGCCGAAGCTCGCCGGAAACTCTACTCTGTCATTGCGAGGCCCGAAGGGCCGAAGCAATCGCAGACAACCCGCGATTGCTTCGCTTCGCCTTGCACCATCCGGTGCAAGACTCCGCTCGCAATGACACGGAAAGTCGCGGGTCTGATACAATTCTTTTGGCCGGGCCGGCGTAGCTCAGTGGTAGAGCAGCGCACTCGTAATGCGCAGGTCATCGGTTCGAGTCCGATCGCCGGCTCCAGGAAATGCCGAAGGGGTCTGTAGTGTGGACCGCTTCGGCATTTCCTGATTTTGGCGGGTCGAACCGATGACCTAAGGGGGGAGCGGGGGAGCGTAAGCTCCCCCAGGTTCGTAAAGGGGGCAGCGAGCGCTAGAGTATCTACCGGCGTCGGTGCTAATTGCCTCGCGAGCGATCGGGGGGAATAGTCCCCCCGAGGAGGGAGCCGCGACGTCCAATTCCCCTCGAAATGCTTATGCAACATTCTGCTTCGCTGACACTCTTGTTGAAATACTTGGACTTGCGGACTCCCCCACGTATGCTGGGCTGTAGCCCTGCTGCTATAGGCAGACGGGGGTCGCGGCGACCGACGGCCACGGTTCGAGTCCGATCGCCGGCTCCAGAAATGAGCGGGGAGATCCATAGTTTGAGTCTCCCCGCTCATTTCTGGGTTTGGGAGTCAACCGATGGATTAAAGTGCTCTATCGTTCAGGTAGATCCTTGAGTAGGTTTCCAAATCGATCGCCCGCACGTTCTTCCTGGATTGGGCTTGTCCCGGCGATCCTGCAGCTGCGGGGAGGAGAGGGGTATGCAGCGTTGAAAAGAGCCCGTTAACTCCCAGTTCGCCAAGGTACAGAGAACCGCAGGACTTCACGGCACCATTTTCTTATCGGGGCCTGCGACTGAGAGACTCTAAGAGGAGGGCGTGAGAACATGGCAGGTACGTCTACGCGCTCGGTCATCCGTTGGGCAGCCGTCGTGGCGGCCGTGATTTTCCCGGTCGTGCTTATCGGAGTGGGCGGGCCTCCCCAGGCCGTCACCTCCGTTGTGACCTTCCACCCAGCGGTGAGTGACTTCCAGTTCATCACGGCAAGCGAGACACCGCCGACCCAGGCGCAATGCGCCTCGGTGGGTCGGCGCTGTTTCAACGCGACCGCGATGCAGAACTCGTACAACCTCGGGCCACTCTACGGCCATGGCTTCGATGGGCGGGGTATCACCATCGGGATCGTGGACTCGTTCGGCAGCGACACGATGGCTCACGACCTGCGCGTGTTCAACGACGCCTTCGGCCTTCCGCACATGTGTGGGGAGGAAGGCGTGACCTGTGGGTCAGGAATGCCTATGTTTAGCGAATTAAAGCAAGGGAACGTAAATACCACAGGCCAGCCGCCGAACAACGGAACGGGGCTGGAGACGCACAATCTGTGGGCGCTGGAAGTGGCACTCGACGTGGAGTGGGCACACGCGATCGCCCCGGGGGCCAACATCCTGTTGATCGACACGCCGACGGCCGAGGTGCTCGGCGTGCAGGGGTTCCCCGACTTCTTCAAAGCCGAGAAGTTTGTGATCGACAACCACCTCGCGGACGTCATCTCGCAGAGCTTTGCTTCGGGTGAGGAAGCCTTTAACAGCACGCAGTCGCTGCTCAACCTTCGCTATGCGTTCGAGGCCGCCCGGGCGCAGGGGGTCACCATGCTCGCTGCCTCCGGAGACTCCGGATCCGCCGCGACACCGAAAGTACCGGTCAAGAACCCGACGCCATTTCCCTTTCCGGCCGTGTGGTGGCCCGCGTCGGACCCGCTGGTGACAGGCGTCGGCGGGACGTACCTGTGCACGGACCCGAATACCGGGCTCGCCGTGGACTCAGGGTCGCCGCCGGCACAGTGCCAGACTAACCCCGGCGTGCGAGAGGTCGGCTGGATCGCCGCCGGTGGCGGGTTCAGCCATGTCTTCGCGCGGCCGTTGTTCCAGAACGTCCTGCCCGCCGGAAGCACCACGATCCCGGCGACCGCCCGCGGCGTCCCCGACATCGGCTACCAGGCCAGCAGTCGGACCGGCGTGCTCGTCTACATCACCAACCCCGGCTACACCGGGATCGTCTGCCCGGACGGCAGCCTCTGCAGCGCCGGCTGGTACGTGGTAGGGGGCACGAGCTCCGGCTCTCCGCAGTGGGCCGCGCTGATCGCCATCGCAGACCAGATCAACGGTGGCCCGCTTGGTTTCATCAACCCGGCCCTGTACAAGATCGGCAGTGCCCCCGCCCGGTACGCGGCCGACTTCTACGACGTGACAACGGGAAACAACGGGCTCTCTGCCCCCGCTATCCCGGGATACCCGGCGACCACCGGCTGGGATCCGGTCACCGGCCTTGGGACGCCCAACGCAGCGGTGTTCTTGCCGGATCTCGTCGAGGCAGTTAACGGAAACTGAGAGCCGCTTCAAGAACGCCAACGCAGAACGGCGAACGGGGAACGCAGTCTTTGTTCCCCGTTCGCCGTTCGGGTTCTTGCAGGGGAGAATCTAGGGGATCCGCTCCAGGACGACGACCGGAATGATTCGCTTTGTCTTCTTCGGGTAGTCGCGGAATCCCGCGAACACATTGCCATGCGCCTCGTAGAGACGATCGCGCTCGACTCCCTTCGGAATCGGCGTTGCGCGCACCTTAAACTTCTCCGTGCCCACCTCAATCTCGGCCTCGCGATGCTTCACCAGATTATGGTACCAGCTGGGATGCGTCGGCGCGCCGCCCTTCGACGCCGCGATGACGTAGCGCTCACCATCACGGTGGTAGACGAGCGGCGTTGTGCGCAGCTGGCCGCTTTTGGCCCCGCGCGTCGTGAGGAGCAGGAGGTTGTCGCCAAACGGTTCGATGCCTTTTCCACGCTTCGCGTGGAACTGGTCAATAACTCGAGTGT
>VBAI01000136.1 GCA_005882295.1 Candidatus Segetimicrobium genomatis
GGGAACCGGGGATAGCGAGCCTGACACGTGGGACCTCTATGTCTATGAGCTCGAGGACAGCTTCGACTTCGTGCAGTGGCTTACTGAGCAGGGATGGTATGACGGGTTCATCGGGAGCGCCGGCGGCTCCTATGTAGGAGGCACTCAATGGTGCATGGCATTCCATCCCAAGATCACGATCCGGAGAAGCCCTCGCACTTGCTGCTTCCCGTCCTGCCATAGCCTGAGGGAATGGTACTGACGCGTCCTCGCGGCGTCTTCGTGCGACGCTCGCTGCGCTGGAGAGGGCCGAAGGAAATTGCGTCCGTGCCAACCACCGAAAACACCGGTTGACGCCAGCAGAGTACGGACCCTTTATCTATCTCTCGTCGCCTCTCGGTAAGGGAAATCCCTATGGGCCGTTCGGGGAATTCCCCCGGAATGGAATGAGATATCTAGGGAAAATTCCCAAACGGAAATCCAGTGAATCCCCGGGGCCGATTCGGGGAAGGAGGTGCGCCAGAACCGCCGCGGCGTTGCGAGACAGGAACGCTGGTAGGCGATCGGAGGCAGTCCGGAAGCACGGGCGTTATTAGATAAGGAGGGGGCACAAATGAGAAAGGTAGTTTCGTTGCTGGTGTTTGCAACGCTACTGGCCGGCGCCTTCTCACTAGCATACGCAGTCCCGGCGTTCGCCGACCTCAAGGCCGTCGTAACAATAATTTGCAACGCGTACACCGACACGGTCGTACTTGTCTCCATGAGCAGCAACAGCAAGAAAACGTTCCCTGTCGCGTCGGATACTTTTTGCACCAATTTCATGGTTTCCATGGACGCGCTCGGGTGGCATGTTATCCACGACATGCGCACCGGAGGTGCGTGGTTTGATACGAGGACCGTTCCGGACGCGTGCACCGGGAATGGTTGCTACGAATTGATCTTCCTGCACGATTGATCAGGACCGGGGCGAATCCGAGATGTGGAGGCTAACCATGCGTGACAGAGTGTTCCACCGCTTGAGTCTTGTGGCACTCGGTGCGCTTTCGGTCGGACTTCTGGGATGGCCCGCATACACCGGAGCTCAAACCCTCGGTGACATTACCGGGACCGTGGGCGGGGCCGTCGGTACTGTGACTGGAACCGTGACCGGGACTGTGACCGGGATCGTCGGCGGAACCACAACGGTGCTGGGCGACACGGGAACGCTGGCGGCAGGTTCGCTTGACTCTCTGTACAACGAGGCTGACTCGATCAGCGCTTCCCTGGTCTCGGCGGACGTTCCAAGCGCGCGGGTGATCGGCTACGCGGACGAGATTGCTTCAGAATCTTACCATCGCCGGAATCACCATAACCGCGAGTTCCGCAGAAGCAGAGGCCAGGGCGGCCCTGGACGGCAGCTCAAGTATCGGCACCGTGTATGTTTCCAATCTCTCGATCAATGGGGTGGACATCTTCATTGACGGGACGGTGAACCAGACGGTCTCTAGCGCTGTCGGCCAGCTGATCATCAACGAGCAGCAGGTTCTGTCGGACGGCACCCTGGTAGTGAATGCGCTGCATGCGACCGTCTATGGCGTTGCTGACGTCGTGGTCGCGTCTGCGGTGGCGGGCGCCAACGGCGGGAACGCGTACGCGGTGCGGGCTACGACACCCTGAGCCCGACGAGCTAGAGGAACGGTGAGCGGGAGGAAGGAAGAGGGGGGCTAATCGGCCCCCCTCGCTTTTTGATCCTACCGGGGGAGCTGCGTACAATCGAAATGATCGCACCACTGTGAGAGGGGATCTATGGTTGACTTTACCTCACGACTCGGACGCCGGATCAACCGCCGCCTCACTTCAGAAAAGATCATCTGGCTCACGACCGTTGACTCGAGCCATACTCCCCAGCCCAGACCGGTGTGGTTCCACTGGGACGGCCAGACCATCTTGATCTTTAGCGAGAGAGACAAGGCCAAGTTGCGGCACATCGCGCAGAATCCCCGTGTCGCCCTCAGTTTCAACACGGACGAAGACGGCAACAACGTTGGTGTCGTGATTGGCGAGGCGAAAATCTTGGGAGAACAACCACCAACAGCCAGGGTGAAGGCCTACCTGCGAAAGTACCGCGAAGGGGTGAAAGACATCGGCATGACGGTGCCAGAGTTCACGGCCTCCTTCGCCATCCCGATTCTAGTTTCTCTCCAAGCGATCCGCGGCTCCTGATTTTTTGTCCGACCTACTGACCCTTGGTTCCCTGGCCCTTTACATCATCTTCATATTACTTGAGTAAGATTTCCAATCGTTCGAACCATCCTCGGGAGGTGATCCATGCTTCGCAAGATGTTCCGCGGCTTAGCCTTCGGAATCGGCGCGGCGACGTTGATAGGGCTGTCACTCCTGCCGGCATCAGCCGCCTCGGGCGGTGCGGCAGGTGCCGTCTACGCCCTGACCAACTCTCCCGCCGGCAACGCCGTCGTCGTCTACCAGCGTGGCGCTGATGGCTCGCTCACTCCGGACGGCTTGTTCGCGACCGGAGGCCTGGGCACGGGATCCAGCCTGGGCTCCCAGGGCGGCGTCATCGTGAGCGACGACCACCAGCTGCTCTTCGCCGTCAACGCTGGCGATAACACGATTTCGTCGTTCCGTATCCGGCCCGATGGGCTCGAACTGGCCGATACGGCATCGTCGGGTGGGACGATGCCGACGAGCGTCGCTTTCTTCCGTGGGTTGCTATACGTCCTCAACGCCGGCGTCCCGAACAACGTTTCTGGGTTCGCGGTCGGCCGCGACGGTAGCCTGACGCTGATCGCCGGCTCGGAGCGTTCGCTCAGTGGGGCTGACACTGGCCCCGCGGAGGTCGGCTTCAGCGATGATGGCAAGGCGGTGATCGTGGCAGAGAAAGCAACGAATCGTATCGACGTGTACGTAGTTGGCGCGGATGGTCTCCTTTCAGGTCCAACCGTCTTTCCGTCGGCTGGACCGACCCCGTTTGGCTTCGCCGTCGACAAGCGGAACACGCTGCTCGTTTCGGAGGCGGGTGCGGGCGGTGGGGCCTCGTCGTATCGCATTGGTGCCAACGGTTCGCTGACACCAGTGAGCTCGATGGTGATGACCGGCCAGCGCGCGGCGTGCTGGGCGGCCGTGACGAAGAACGGCCGCTATGGATACGTCACGAACGCCGGCACAGGAAACATCTCTGGTTTCGCGATCGCCCAAGACGGCTCGGCCTCGCTCCTTAACGCGGACGGCGTCACCGCTGCGACGGGCGGCAATCCACAGGATATGGCTCTTTCGCTCGACAGTAGCTACCTGTACGCGCGCGTGCCCGTTACGGGGGTAATCGCGATCTTCCGAATCCGATCCGACGGTTCACTCGACTCGCTGCCGTCGCTCACGGCCACCCCCTCGGGCCTCGTGGGTCTTGCCAGTTACTAGGCGTCCTTCGCAGGGAGGAGGACCGACCGCGGCCTCCTCCCGCTGCCGATCTTTGACACGCCGCTGACTTTATTCTCCGCTTGACAAGCCGGCCGCCGGCGCCTAACATCGCCTCAAAGTAGAATCCAGGTTTCGCTACGTGAAACTAGCGCTCTCGGGCGATCCCAGTGCTACCCGCTATGGCGTCCGCGTCGTGGGTCGGACGTTTGATGTCCTCGAATTGCTCAGGGATGCCGATCATCCCCTCAGCCTAGGAGAAATCAGCCGCCGCCTGGGTCTGGTGAAAAGTTCTGGATTTCGTCTGCTCCGCACGCTGGAGCACCGCGGGTACGTGGAGCGGATCGGAGACGATGGGCGCTACCATCTGGGTCCCCAGTTCATGACGTTCGTCCGCGGGCCGGCGGGCCACCGCCGTCTCATGGAGGCGGCGCTCCCCCACATGCAGCGCATTCTGGCGCAGTATGGAGAAACCGTGAACCTCGGAATCCTTCGCGACGGAGAAGTCCTGTATCTGGAGATGCTGGAAAGCCCGCACGCGTTTCGCATGACGGCTCGTGTCGGGGCCCGATCGCCCGTCCACTCCACCGCACTGGGAAAGGCGATCGCCGCGTTTCTGCCGGAAGAGGAGGTCAGGCCTATCACGCAGTCGAGAAAACTCCCAGCGCTGACCTCAAAGACTATCACCTCTCCCGCAGCATGGCGGCAGGAACTGGCCCGCGTCCGCAGACGCGGGATCGCCGAGGACAACGGTGAGACGGATCCCGAGGCAAGCTGCATCGCGGCGCCCATTTTCGGCGCCGATGGACGGCCCGTGGGCGCGATCAGCATCTCGGGACCGACCAGCCGCATCCTAGTGCTGAAACCGAAGGCTGCGCAAACACTGGTGGCAGCCTGCCGGGCGATTTCTCGAGCCTCGGGTTTCATCTTCCCATCAGCTCGCCGAGAGGGGGTGAACGGCGCCGGCGCGCGCGTGGCAGGCTCATAGGTGACTGACGCAGTCCATACCGTGTGGCTCTCGGGCCAGACAGATCAGCGTACAGGGGTGAGAGTCAATGATGCGACGCGTGGTGACGGTGGCGGCGATGCTGGTGTTCGCGGCCACGGCAATCCCGATGCAACCGGTGGCTCGGGCCGGGGCGGGTTCTACCCAGCTGACGTTCACCGTGTGGACGTTTGCCGTCGATACCATCAAGGAAAACATCAATCGCTTTCAAACACGCGTGCCCAATGTCACCGTCAACCTGACCGACTATAACTGGGGTCAGTACAACGACACGATCGTAGCCAACTTCGTGGGCGGGTCCACCGTTCCAGATATCCTGTATAGTTCGGACCACTGGCTGCAGCAATGGGCCGCGGCCGGCTGGATCGCCCCGCTGGACGACTACTTCCCTCAGGCAAGAGAACTCGCGAAGTCGTTTGCTCCCTACGCCGTTGAAGGCATGACGTACAAGGGCAAGCTCTACGGCTTCCCCTACTATGCAGACCCGATGGCGTTCATGTACAATGCCGCCGTCCTCAGACAGGCCGGGTTTGGCGCTCCGCCCCAGACGTGGGCCGAGGTCCTGGAGCAGGCCAAGGCCATCAAGGCAAAGGGCCTGGTGCAGTACCCAATCGGATTCGGGTTCTCACTGGACGAGCCGTTTTCCATCGAAACTGTTATCTCCATGGTGTACTCGGAGGGCGGGAACCTCTTTGACAAGGATCTCAACCCGGCGTTCGACCGGGCCGGCAGCGCCATGGTGAAGACCATCGAATGGGTGCGGGAGGCGCTCCGAGCCGGCGTGATGAACCCGGAGTCACTGCAATGGGACGGCGTCCAGGCCGGAAACGCCATGAAGGGGGGCACTCAGGTCTTCTTCATCACACGAGCGTCCGGCTTGTGGGAACTCAACAACCCGCAGTTCAGCAAGCAGGCCGGCAACTTCCAGCTGGCCTTCATGCCCGGTGCGACGCACGAGACCGTCGGATTTGTACGATTCTACGCCATGTCCAGCAACGTTCCGCGTCGAGGCAAGGAGGCGCTGGACGCGGCCTGGCAGTTCCTCAACTACTTCGGCGGACCTGGGCCCGATAACAATTATCCGGTGGTGCGCCGGTGGGCGCTGGACTTTGGGCTGGGGTTCGCGCAGTTGCCGCTCTTCAAAGACAAAGACATTCGCGCCTCCTTCGGCCGATGGGTGAACGTGGAGCGTTTGGAGAGCATCGGTCAGAAGCACGCAAAGGTCAAACAGGGTTTGACCCCCTGGTTCGCCCAGTGGGATGTCTTTGCTCGGGCAGAGCTGCAAAAAGCGTACCTGGGCCAGCAGACGGCGCAGCAGACCGTAAAAAATCTGGCCTCGAAGTGGAATGAGCTTCGCCGCCGGTAACGGCGACCGCGCCGCCGGTGGCCCGGGCTAATTCTCGTCAGAGGTTGGGACCGCTCATCCTGGGCCGGGCGACCGCCCGGCCCAGGGGGCGTCTGCAGTGGTACGCGTACCTCTCGATTCTGCCGGCCCTCTGTTTTGTAGCCCTGTTTGCCGTCTATCCGGTGGCATTCTCGGTGCGCCTGGCGACGCACCGGTACGTGCTGACCGATCCGCACAACCACCCCTTCGAAGGACTGCGGAACGTTGCGGAGGTTCTCGGCAGCTACTACTTTCGACGGGCGGGGCTGACGACCCTGACGTTTACGGCGTCCGTCGTGGCGAGCGTGCTGGCGTTTGGCGTAACCGTCAGCCACTACCTCAACCGGCCCGGGCGGCTGGCCGGATTCCTGCGGGTGGCCATTCTGCTGCCATGGGCCATCCCGGTCGTCATGGCCGGCATCATCTGGAAGTGGATCTTCAACGGGAACTATGGCGTGCTGAACGCGTTGCTGGTATCCCTGGGTCTGATCCCGTCCTACGTCTCCTGGTTTGGCAACCCCATCCTCGCGCCGCTGACCCTGGTGATTGCGCACGTCTGGAAGTGGGGGCCGCTGGCGGCGATCATGTGCCTGGCCACGCTGCAGGCCGTCCCTCGCGACCTCTACGAATCGGCCCACATCGATGGGGGCAGCGGGTGGGCGGCGTTTCGCTACATTACGCTGCCGTTTCTCCGCCCCACGCTGTTGATTCTGCTGATCCTGGAGACGGTGGGCGGGTTCGTCACCTTCGACCTTGTTTACGTGATGACCGGCGGCGGTCCCGGCGATGCGACCTCGCTGCTCTCCTGGTTTGCGTATGCGGAGATCTTCCGGTTCCTCGATCTGGGGAAGGGAGCCGCGCTGGCGTTCATCATTGCTGCGGTCACCCTCGGCCTGTCGTTGGTGTATGTGCGGCTGCTGCGGTTGGAGGCGCTCTATTCATGATCCGGCAGAGGCTCATCGACGCGGGGATGACCGCGGTGGGACTGGTCCTGGCCCTTTTTATCCTGGGGCCGATCCTCTGGATGCTGGATTCCAGCGTGCAGCTGGACCGGGATCTGTTCACGGTGCCCCCGCGAGTCATTCCACAGCAGCCGACCCTGGATAACTATCGGTACGTCATCACGCGCACACCTCCCAAGAGCTACGAACGTGTGACGATGGGGGGCCGCGTCAGCGGCGAGGCCCTGAGCATCCTGCCCGCCCTCCGAAACAGCTTCATCGTGGCCAGCAGTGTCACGGCCGTTGTCCTCGCGGTGGGGGCAGTCGCCGCGTACACTTATGCCCGACTCCAGTTTGCCGGGCGGGACCTGACCTACGCTTTCATCCTAACCAGCCGCCTCATCCCCGCGATCTCCGTGGCTATCCCCGTGTTTGTGATCATCGACCGGCTCGGGCTGTTAGACAGCCACCTGGCGCTCATCGTCGTCTATGTCGCGTTTATCCTGCCATTCACGATCTGGTTCCTGACCCAGTACTTCGGATATCTGCCGCGGGACATTGAAGAGGCGGCGTTGCTCGACGGATGCACGCGCTTCGGGACGCTGCGCCGGGTGGTCGTGCCCATCGTGGCCCCGGGGCTGGCCGCGGCCGCCGCGTTTGCGTTCATGGGTGCCTACAGCGAGTTCTTGTACGCGCTGTTCTTGACGCGGACGATTGCGGCAAAGACTGCGCCGGTCGTGCTGGTCGCCACCGCGATCAACTTTGACGTCAGTTTCGCCCTGGCCTCGGCGGCGCTTATTCTCACGATCGTGCCACCGATCATCTTTGCATTGGTCTTCCGCAAATTCATCACCCGAGGGATGCTGGTCGGGTTCGGACGGTAATCTGGGAGCGACCGAGATGATCGAGCGCGAGCAAGGAGGACGACTTCGCTATGGACGGCAGTTGTGGGATCGCGCACGCCGTGTGCTGCCCGGCGGAGTCAACAGCAACGTCAAGATGGACGAACGGCCGCAGCCGCTGTACTTCGTGCGTGCCGAGGGCTCCCGTTTGGTGGACTGCGACGGGAATTCGTACATCGACTACACGTGCGGCTTCGGTCCCGTGATCCTTGGGCACGCGTACCCGTCGGTGGTCCACGCCATCCAGCAGGCCGCGGCACAAGGTCTGTTGTACGGCGGGCAGCATGAAGCGGAGGTGCAGCTGGCGGAACTGCTGCGCGACCTGGTGCCGTGTATCGAGATGGTGCGGTTGAACTGCACAGGATCAGAGGCGGTCGCCGCTGCCATACGGCTCGCCCGCGCGTATACAGGGCGGACGAAGGTCATCAGATTCGCGGGGCACTATCACGGATGG
Source organism: Candidatus Segetimicrobium genomatis (assembly GCA_005882295.1). GTDB lineage: Bacteria > Sysuimicrobiota > Sysuimicrobiia > Sysuimicrobiales > Kaftiobacteriaceae > Telluricultor. The sequence continues at coordinate 8,078 of VBAI01000136.1, forward strand.
TTTGACGAACTGCTCATTAGCACGCACCCCCCCGCCGATGAGGCAGAGTCGGTTCCGCTGCTGGAGAGCGCGGGCCAGCCGGCCTCCGCCGCTGCGGAGGTGCTCGTGACAAGGTGGAATGACCTGGCCGCGCTGGAGCGCCTGGTGGCTGCGCATCCGGGGGAGGTCGCCGCGGTGCTCATGGAGCCCATCATGTGTAACAGCGGTGTCATCTTTCCGGAGACCGGGTATCTGCAGGGAGTGAGGGACGTTTGCCGCCGGCAGGGGATCGTGTTGATCTTCGACGAGGTCATCACGGGGTTCCGTGTCCACCTCGGTGGCGCGCAGGCGCTGCTGAACGTTGTCCCCGATCTGGCGGTGTTCGGAAAAGCGATGGCCAACGGATTCCCGATCAGTTGCGTCGGTGGACGCCGCGAGATTCTCGATCTGGCCGCCTCGAGTGTCGTCCACGCGGGGACCTTCAACGGGAATCCGGTTGGGGTCGCGGCCGCACTGGCGACCCTGCGCGAGTTAAGCTCGCGGGCGAATGAGATCTATGCGCACCTGACAGCGCTGGGTACTCGGCTCATGCATGGGATTCGCCAGATCGCCGCGGCGAAGAACATCCCAGTCCTCCTCCAGGGACCGGGGGCCGTTTTCTACATGTGGTTCACTCCTGCGCCGGCCGTCCACGACTACGCGACATCTGCGCGGATCGACCGCGCCCCCTACGCGCGTTTCGCTGAGGCGATGCTCGCCGCGGGAGTGCGGCTAATTCCAGGGGGGCGGTGGTACGTGTCGTTCAGTCACACCGATGCCGACGTGAGCCGGACCCTGGACGCCGTCGCCGGCGCGCTGGACGAAGCGGTGCGATGACGCGGATCGCCGTCGGTGGCCTCTGGCACGAAACCAACACCTTCGCCAGCCCTTTCACCACATCTGAAGACTTCCATGTGCTGCGCCAGGAGGAAATTCCCCGCGAGCTGCGCGGGACGCGCACTCCGATCGGGGGCTTTCTCGATTGGGCATCATTGGCCGGGGTGGCCGTGGTCCCGGCGATATTTGCCTGGGCGCTGCCGTCAGGAATGGTCGAGGCCGCCATCTACGAGACCCTGGCAAGCCAGTTCGTTGAAGAAATTGCTTCCCTTCGACCGGACGGCGTGCTGCTGGATCTGCACGGTGCGATGGCGGCCAGCGGGTGCGAAGATGTGGAAGCCGACCTGCTGCACCGCCTCCGACGGGCCATCGGCGCTACCCCGATTGGAGTCGTGCTGGACTTTCACGCCAACACCAGCCCCGAATTTGTTAGCGCTGTTGATGTTGTCGCCGGATATGATACGTATCCCCACATCGATCCATACGATCGGGGGCTTGAGGTCGGGAGTCTGCTGATGCGGTTCATGCACTATGAGGTGAATCCGTCACGGGCCATCGTGCAGCCGCCCTTGCTGATCCCACCGCAGGCGCAGGGGACGGCCGCGGGGGCGATGGCAGAGGTGATGCGCCGCGCCCACGACGAGGAGCGCGATCCGGCCGTTGTAAATATCGTCGTGGCCGCCGGGTTTCCGTACGCCGACGTGCCGTGCGCCGGCTGCAGTGTCGTCGTGACCTCGAACGGCGCGCCCGATCTCGCTCGAGGCGTCGCTGGTGACCTCGCGCGGGTTCTGTGGAATAGCCGAGACCAGTTCGGTGTCGCGCAAGTGCCGCCGGATGAGGCCGTTGCGCAGGCTTTGCGGGTGACAGACGGGCCGGTCATCCTGGTCGATTCCGCGGATAACGTGGGCGGAGGCGCTCCTGGCGACGGGACGGTGCTGTTGGAGGCGCTGCTGCGCGCGCGGGCGAAGGGCGCGGTGATCCCCATTGTCGATCCTGCCGTGGTGACTGCGGCTCGCCGCGCCGGCGAGGGAGCTGTGATTGCAGCGGACGTCGGGGGCAAGACCGACGAGCGGCACGGACGTCCCGTGCCGGTGGGAGGGAGAGTAGTCCGCCTTCAGCGCGGGGATTTCGCTTACCGCGGTTCGTACATGACCGGGCGCCGGGTGCAGGCGGGGTGGGTGGCTCTACTGGACGTCGACGGGGTGCTGGTCGTGGTCCGAGAGCAAAAAGTGATGCCCTTTGATCAGCAGGAACTGAGTGTCCTGGGCCTCGAGCCGGCCCGCTGCCGGATCATCGTGGTGAAGTCGGCGATCGCCTGGCGGGCAGCCTACGGGACCATTGCCCGCGCAGTGATCGAAGTGGACACGCCAGGGGTATGCACTGCGAACCTGAAGACGCTGCCGTATCGCCGGGTGCGGCGACCGGTGGCTCCTCTGGACGAAGGT
>VBAI01000137.1 GCA_005882295.1 Candidatus Segetimicrobium genomatis
CAGTTCTTCCTGGCGCAAAACGTCATCGGCCACGCCGAAGTCGTTCATGAAGGCGATGTTGACGATCTCCAGTTTGTGGCGGTCCGCCGCCTCGCGCAGCTCAGCAAGGTGTTCTGGGGTCGGCGCGCCGATGTGTTTGTCTTCCAGCTCGACGGCCTTCAATCCGAGATCCTGCGCGCACAGTTGGAACCAGTCCACCAGCGTCAGCTGGCCGGCATCAATCTCTTTTGCGTACGACTCCGAACTGCAGGCGAGATCCATGGATCACTCCGTGGGCACGCGGGTGGGGAGGCCGCCCGCGGCAATACTGGCGTAGGCGGCATCCAGGGCGGCCAGGCTACTAAATGCGTCGTCGACCGTGACCGGAGGCGGGGCCGTGCCCAGGCAGGCATCGATGAAGGCGCGATCCTCGTCCACATAGCCCCACAAACCTACTGTGTCCGACGATGGGAACTGTTGCCAGTCCGCGTGGGGATTCTCGCGCGTCGTGTAGCGCGCCCGGTCCAGATCCTCGGAGATCAGCAGCGCATGATCGCCGTAGAGCTCGACGCGTTCCTGCGGCGGCGCCCACGAGGCGTGGCCGCAGGTGCTGAAGACCACGGGCCGGTCTCCGGCGCACCGCAGCAGCAGCGCGATGTCGTCGTAATCCGGATAGCAACTCTGCCGGCCCAGCGCCGTCACGCGCTCGATCGGGCCGATCAGCCAGGCAACCATGTCGAACAGATGCACCGCGGTATCGTACATGAATCCGCCGGAGATGGCCACGTTGGTGTACCAGCTGGGGGTGAGCATGTCGCCGTCGTTGATCTTCACGTTGGCTGAGAATGGTACAAAGCCCGCGTCGATGTGCTGCCGGATGAACCTGTAGGCGGGCGCCCACCGCCGGTTGAACCCAATCTGGTAGATACGGCCGTCTCGGCGCACCTGGTCGCGGATCTGCCGTCCCTCGTCCAGCGTCGTGGCCATGGGCTTCTCAGAGAACACATGCAGCCCGCGGGCGAGCGCCTCGAGCACCACCGGGCCGTGGTAGACGTTGGGCAGCGTGACAAACACAGCGTCGACCTTCAATGCGGCGAGATCGGCCAGGTCGCGACACGGCCGGGCTCCAATCGGCTCAGCCGCGGCCTTCGCCGCGTCAGCCACGGCATCCGCGACGCCGGCGATCTCCACCCGGCTGTCCCGCGACAGGGCCTGAAGGTGCCGCCGGCCCATGGCCCCGGCCCCGATCAGTCCCACCCTCACGCCCACGGGTCGATGACGACCTTCATTGAGTCGGCGGCGATGGACTTCTGGATCGCGGCGTCCACGTCGGCAAGGCGGAAGCGGTGGGACACGAACTCGCGCACCGGGTAGTGGCGCATGTACCGCACCAGTTGCCGCATACTCGGTCCATAGGCGGCGGCCTCTTCGCCGCCGACGCCGAGGATGCGCACATTCTTCGAGCACAGGTGCCGGTGCGGGTTGATCTGCACCGGGCCCAGGTCGGAGAAGTTGCCGGCCTCGACCAGCATTCCGCCCAGGCGCAGCATCTCGATCGCCTCGGGAATGACCTGCGGCACGCCGGCGCATTCGACCACCACATCCGCGCCGCGGCCGCGGGTCAGGTCCCGGACCATTTTCAGCCGGTCCTCCGCAGTCGTCCTCGACGCGTCGATGGCGGCGTCGGCGCCGAGCCGCTCCGCCATACTCAGGCGATAGGCGGAGAGATCGACGGCGACGATTGTTCCGGCGCCGAGCATCCGGGCTTTCATCAGGAAGCACATGCCCAGCGGCCCCACGCCGAGCACGACGACGGTGTCGTCGAACCGGAACGACTCGTTGGGGACGGCGGAGAACTGCTTCGCCCGGTCTAATCCCACGGTGACGGCCATGACCTCTGTCAGCACGGCCACGTCGTCGGGCAGGTCGTCGGGCACGCGCACCAGGAAGCTGCCGGGCACGACGTACAGGTACTCCGACCAGCCGCCGAACAGGTGCGGTGGCTCAGCGGCGGTCATGTTGTTCCCGTAGTCCACCATGCGTTCGCAGAAGTAATAAGGAAAATCGTGCGTGCAGTAGTAGCACTCGCCGCAGATGACGTTGGCGCCCACTATCACCCGGTCGCCCACCTGCAGCGGGACGCCCTCGAAATCGGTGTAGGTGCCATCCCCCCCGATGGCGGCGACCGTCCCCACGTTCTCGTGCCCCTGAATGATCGGGAAGGGAATCGCTTTCGGCGCTCCCGTTCCGGCGTACTGGGTGGTGTAGCCCTGGTAGGTATGCTTGTCGGTGCCGCAGATGCCGGAGAGGCGCATCCGGACCAGCGCGCATCCCGGCGCCGGCTCCGGCAGCGGGTATTCGCGGAGCTCATACCGGCCGGGTGCGACCAGGGTCGCGGCCCGCGCGCGCGTTGACCCCGCCATCTGCTCCCCCCGTTTCCCGACGCGCCCCTGCATTCGCCTGTTACTCCCCGAAGATCCAGTCCTGTAGTTCGACGCCGAGGCCCGGCGCCTGCGGCACCCGGACCATCCCGTCGACGATATCGAGTGGTTCGCGCAGCGTCTGCTGGTAGGTCGACGCGGGAAACGCCGGAGGGTCGTGCGGGAACTCGAAGAACGTCGTGTTCGAGATGGACGCCGCGAGGTGCAGATTGGCCACCATGCCCAGTGGGTCGCCCCATGTGTGCGGCGTGAGCAGGGCCCCGGCGGCGTGGGCCATCGTGGCCAGCGCCTTCGTGCGCAGCAATCCCTCGCACAGCGTGACGTCCGGCTGCAGGATATCGTAGCACCCATCGAGCAGCAGCCGCTGCAACTCATCGAACCGCTGGTTGACCTCGCCGCCGGCGATGGCGACCGGGGAGGCTTCATGCAGCCGCCGCAGTTCCTCATAGGCGTGGCGCGGCAGCGGCTCTTCCAGCCAGGTGACGCCGTACTCGGCCAGCGCCTCCGCCGTCTGGAGTGCGCGATGGTAGGTCCAGTGCGGCCCCGGCATCGGCGCGTCGGCGGTGTCGGTCTGGTTGGCGTCCACCATGATCGCCATGGACTCCCCCACGGCCTTGCGCACGGCAGCGACCTGGGCGATATCGTCGGTCAGGCTCTCGTTGTGGATGCGGAGCTTGATCGCCCGGAAACCCTGATCGCGAAGGCGCCGCGCGTCGTCGGCGCGCTGGGCGGGGGTGCGGTTCTGTCCAGTGGAGGCGTAGACCGGCACGGCATCGCTGACATTCCCCAGCAGTTTGTACACCGGCAGGCCGGCGACCTTGCCCAGGATGTCCCACAGCGCCAGTTCCACGAACCAGACCGCTGTGCCGAAGTACGGCCAGAGGTACCGCAGCGTGCCCGCGTGTTTTTCGATCCGCAACGGATCTTCGCCAACTAGATAGGTCGCGATCCGCGCCACCGCCTGCTCCTCGGCCCCATAGAACTCGTGGCCGGCGATGCCGTAAATCCCGGCGTCGGTGTCGATCCGGACGTAGGCTACCCGGATCTGCGTCTCGACCCGCCCAGGTGCCCACGCCGGATGGAAGGGAGCCGGCAGCGGGATGTCCACCTGGCGGGTCCGGATGCTCGTGATCTGCATGCGCCGTCCTGTTCTTCCTAAGAGTAAGGCCGGGAGGTGGCGTGGCCTCCCGGCGCCGACCTTATCTCGTGTAGCCGATGTCCACCAGCGCAGTGGTTGCCGACGCGATGGCGTCGCCGTCCGACGCACCCTGCACGGCCTTGGCGAACATGTTGGGAATCACATACGTCTGATACGCCTTCTCGGCCAGGGCGCTGGGTGGCGCGGGATAGGCGACGAGGTGTGCGCTGCGCATGAACCCCACCAGCAGCCGCAGGTTCGAGTCCTTGGCGTAGGGCGGGTTCTGGTCAAAGTGGGGCAGCACCGGCATGTCATAGCCGCTGCCCAGCGTCAGCGCGGTCTTCTGACTGGCCTCGGTGAACATGGAGCGCAGGAACTGCTTGGCCAGATCGATATTCTGGCCGAACTTAAACACGCCCCAGCCGTGGATGTCGGCATAGAAGAACCGGCCCTTCGGTCCCGACGGCGCCAGCGTATGGCGCACCGACGGGGCGAACGGCATCTTCTCCCGTTGGGCCCGCAGGTAGATGCTCGGCGCGTTGATGGTGTAGGACCCCCGGCCGGACAGCATGTGCTTGTTGTTGCCGGAGTCATCCCAGGAGAGCACGGTGGCATCCATCTGGGCGAAGAGTTTGCGACCGTAGCCGAGCGCGGCGCGCGTCTGCGGCGAGTCCAGCGTGAGCTTGTCCTTGGCATCCGCCACGGAGGCGCCGAATGACCATAGCAAAGGATAGAAGATGGAATTCGCATCCTCGCACTGGCTGATCGGCAGTCCCACCGGGTGCCCCGCCTTCTTCAGCTTCCCGGCGGCGCGCAGCAGGTCGTCCCAGGTGGCCGGCGGCCGTTCGCCGACCTGGGCAAAGTAATCGGCGCGGTACACGCCGAGCGTCCCGTTGCCGATCCAGGGCAGCGTCAGCCAGTGCCCGTCCACATACCCGGAGTCTTTGGCCACCTGGTAGAAATTCCCGAACTGCTTGGCGATGTCGCCGACCACATCATCCAGCGGCACGAGGTAGTCCTTGTGAATCGTCGGCAGGTTGTCCTGCAGGTCGACGATGTCGTGCCCGGATTTGGCCTGCTCTTCGGCGGTGAGCTTCGCCGCGACCTCGGGCTGGTCGATGAAGTCGCCGGCAAACGTGGAGTTGTGCTGGGCGGCAAAGTCATTCCCGATCTTGGCGATGGCCTTGTCGCTGTCTTCGTTGAACGCCGAGTGGCCCAGCAGCCGGAGCGTGGTCGACGAACCGGCCGCAACGCGGTGCGGCCAGCGCAGCGTCCCGGTGGCCACGGCCAGCCCGGTTCCTCCTGCGGCCTTCAGAAATCCCCTGCGGGTAATTTTCATTCCCACCCCTCCAGTGTCAGTCTGGGATCCGTTTTATCCGGCCAGCGCACGGCGCCCCGCGCCGGTCACCTCCTCATCCTCTCACCGCGCCGGCGGTCAGGCCGGCCACGTAGTGATCCAAGAACAGCGAGAACAGCAGGACCACGGGCAGCGACGCCACCAGCGCGCCGCCCATCAACGATCCCCAGTAAAAGAAATCCCCGCGGATGAGATCGACCACCACGCCGGTCGTCACGGTTTTCAGGCTGGTGGTGGAGATGAACGTCAGCGCGTAGATGAACTCGCTGTAGGCCAGCGTAAACCCGAAGAGGGCCGCGGTGATGATCCCCGGCCGCGCCAGGGGCAGCACCACGTGCCACAGCGCGCCGGTCCGCGTGCATCCATCGACGAGGGCGCTCTCCTCCACATCCCGCGGAATCGTGGTGAAGTACGCCGTGAGCATCCAGGTGGCGAACGGTACCATGAAGGCCGGATAGGTGGCGATGAGCGACCACAGCGTGTTGGACAGGTGGAACAGGGCCATCAGCCGCGCCAGCGGCAGGAAGAGCAGGGTGGTGGGCACCAGGTACACGATGAAGACGAAGGTCGTGGCGGCCTCGGCCAGCGCGAACCGCAGGCGGGCCAGCGCATACGCGGCCAGCAGGGCCAGCAGGACGGAGAGGACCGTCGTCACTGAGGCGACCACCATGGAGTTGCGCAACCACAGCGGGAAGGCGGTGTGCGTGAACAGGAAATTGTAGTGCTCCCACGTGATGCCGGCGCGCACCAGAAAGGGATTCTGCGCCAGATCGTAGAGTTCCACGTCCTGTTTCAGCGACGCCATCAGCATCCAGACCAGGGGAAAGAGGGCGAAGAGGACGAACGGCGCCGCGGTGAGATAGGCGATCGCCGCCCTCCGCCGCGGGGACCTCACCACTGCCAGACCCTCCGCATCAACCGCACCTGCACGTACGTCGAGACCGCCAGCACCGGGAAGAGGTAGAGCGAGATCGCGGCGGCGTTGCCCAGGTCGCCGGTGGCCAGGCCCAACTTGTACGCGAGCGTGGACAGGATCTGGGTCGTATTCTGCGGTCCCCCCTTCGTCAGCACGAAGATCGTGGCGAAGTCGCTGCTGGTCATCACCACCGAGAACAGCAGCACTGTGGCCAGCACCGGCCGCAGCAGGGGCAGCGTCACGCGCCGGAACCGGACCAGAGAGCCGGCGCCGTCCACGGTCGCTGCCTCGTAGAGCTCCTGTGGAATGGTGACCAGTCCGGCCAGGAAGTTGATCCCGAAAAACGGCAGGCCCGACCACACATTCACCAGCACCACGGCGAAACGCGCCAGGCGCGGGGACCCAGTTGATCACGCTGTACGTGGAGTCGAACATCCAGGTCCAGGCCAGCATCGCCAGCGACGTGGGCACGACCCACGGAATCAGCACGGCGCCGCGGATCCACCGCATCCCGGGCGCCCGCTGCGCCAGCACCAGTGCCAGGGCCAGCCCCAACGCGAGTTTGGCGGTTACCGCGGCGAGCGTGTACCACACCGTGTTGGACAGTGTCAGGGTGAAGATCGCGGTACGCAGGAGACGGATGAAGTTTCGGACGCCGACGAAGTGCACCGGCCCGCTAACCTGCGCGTCGGTCATGCTGAGGAAGAAGGCATAGATCAGCGGGTACACCGCCAGCACCAGCAGCAGCAACACCGTGGGCAGCAGGAAACTCCACGCCGTGACGGTCTCCGGCCGGATCCGCACGCCGTAGGCGGACGTCCTCTGGTGCAACACCTCTTCTCTGGAGATCATCCACTCCTCATGTGCGTCCTGCGGCCAGGCCCAAGGCCTGCGCCTGCTCCGAGACGATGGCGGCGACACGCGTGACCTCAAGGTCCAGCACCGTTCGACCAAGATCTGCGGACGCCTCACGGGGGTCGGCGTCGGGCCGGAGCGTGAAATCTGGCGTGGGTCTTCCGTCGAATGCCTTGCCGTCGACGATCCCAAATTCCCGATACCGCAGCGGCGTGCCTTTCGGCGGCAGGGTGCTGAGGTCAACGAGGTCGGGCCGGGTGGCGAGGATGATCGAGGTCTCAACCTTCTCGGCGTGGCCGGGATCGGAGAAAGGCGGTTCCGGCGGGAGAAAGGCCATCGCGAATAGGACGCGCACCCGCGGCGGGTCCGTTGCTTCCGCGGCGAGCCGCTGCAGCGCCCGCATGTGGTTGACTGCGCCGTGGCCGTTGACGAGCACGAGCAACCGGTATCCATCGAGTTTCAGCAACCGGATGAGCTCGCGGACAGCGACGGCGAACGTACCTTCCTCGAAGTACAGGCTCTTCACAGGATTGTCGGGGAAGTCCATCCCGATGATTCGTTCCGTGCCCTCGAATCCTAGGATGGCCGCACTCTGCGGCCCGCGGTCGGTGGGTCGCACCGTCTCCGAGCCGAGGTAGTAGGTGGGCAGGACGACCCCGCCGACCCGGCGCGCCACCTCCATGGCCACCGTGTGCGCATGCAGCCCATCCATCCCCATGGGGAGATGCGGGCCGTGCCACTCCAGCGGGCCGATGGGGATGAAGGCCAGCGGGAGGCGCGCGCGCGCCTGCGCGATCTCCGGCGGCCGCATCAGCTCGTACTCAACGGTACGCATCTAATGTCCTCCCACCCGGTCGGCGAGGTCGGCGTCGCCGTTGACAATGAGAGATTCGATGACGTCGGGGTCAGCGGCGCCTTTCAAGAACTCTCCGACCTTTCGGCCATGATACAACACCACGATGATGTCGGCGACGGGATACACGTGCGAGAGATTGTGTGTGATGAAAATGGTTGATAATCCCTGCGCATTGACGTCATGGACGTAATCGAGGACCTTGCGGGCTTCCTTGATGGAGAGCTGGGACGTCGGCTCGTCGAGGATCATCACCTTGGCGCCGAAGTACATGGCCCGAGCGATCGAGATCGCTTGCCGTTCCCCTCCCGACAGCAAACGAATTTCTTTCTCCGCCGTCGTCAGGCTGGTGATGCCAATCTCTCGCAGGTAGCTCTCAGCCGTCAGGTGCATCTTGGCGGTGTCGAGGACCGATACGGGGCCGACGCGCCGAGAGGGCTCGGCGCCGAGAAAGAAATTCCTGGCAATGCTCATGTTCTCGACCAATGCCAGATCCTGGTACACGGTCTCAATCCCCATCTTCCGTGCCGCGGTGGGCGATTCCAGGCGCACGCGGCGGTGTTCGAACCAGATCTCGCCACTGTCAGGTTGGTGTAGGCCGGCGAGGATCTTGATCAGCGTTGACTTTCCTGCCCCATTGTCACCCACCAGGGCCAGCGTGCGGCCACGCGGGAGGGCGATGCTGACCCGGTCGAGGGCCTGCAGGCGACCGAAGCGTTTCGAAATATCGCGGGCCTCAAGCAACGGGGTCGCCATTAGCTTCTCCGAGTAAAGATCAGCTGGTCGAGCTGGGTATTGATCACGACGATCACGATGATCACGCACCCGACGAAGGCGGTGTACCAGAACGAGGGCGCGCCGGCGGCAACAAGCCCGACCTCGATGGAGGCCAAGGCGATGGTCCCTAAGACCATCCCCAACACGGTCCCCATCCCTCCGAACAGAGAGACGCCGCCGACGACCGCAGACGCGATGGCCTCAAGCTCCAACCCGCTGCGGACTGGCGAGATCGACATCATGCGGCCGAGCTGGAGCGCGCCGGCCAGGCCGGCCAGGAGGCCACAGAGGGTGAAGTTGATCAATTTCACGCGGTCGACCGGCACGCCGATCGCCCGTGCCGCTTCGGTCTTTCCGCCGGTGCCGTAGATCCAGTTGCCGTAGCGCGTGTTCTCAAGCATGATCCAGAAGATGATGGCGGCGGCCGCCCACCACGCCGCCGACACATGCAGCGAACTCGCCGGGCTTGGTGTGCTGTTCCCCAAGACGTTCAGCACCGGCAGGGGAGCGATGAAGCTGATGGGCCAGCCGCCAGTGACCCACAAGGCCATCCCGTTCCAGAAGAACAACGTTCCCAGCGTGGTGATGAATGATGGAATCCGCGTCCGTAAGGTAATCAGGCCATTGAGTAATCCGATCAGTGCCGCCATGCCCAGCACGGTGAGGACGGAGATCGCCGCTGGCACAGCTGCCTTCAAGAGCATGCCAAGCACAATGGCGGAGAATGTAAAATTCGAGCCGACCGACAGATCGAACTCCCCAGACACCATCAGGACGCCTTCACCGATCGTGATCGTGCCAATCTCTGCTGCGATGGTCAGGATACCGCCAAACGTCGCCCAGGTCAGGAACGCGGGGTTCAGATAGGCGAACACACTATAGGTCACCGCGATGGCGATCACGGCGCCGAGTTCCCGCCGCCGGGAGAGCATCAATCGTCCGAGCAGCGGAGGGACCGCGGATGGGAAGGAGCCGCCGAGAGGCGAACTCCTCCCCACCCGTGGCGAATCAGCCTTCATCGCTGCGCCAGCGGACGCCAGCACATCTCCCTACCGGAACCCCTGCTTCGCGAGCTTCGTGATGAAATCGACGTTCTTCGCGTCAACCGTCCCCCCCGCGCCAATATGGTCGTTGGGATCGAGGGCGTAGGTATTGTAGAGATAGAGCAGCGCGATGGGAAGGAAGCCGAAGCCAAGCTGCTGGAGGTCGATGGCTGAGACGACGCGTCCTCGCTTGATGGCATCGAGGGTGACGTCGTCAATATCGGACCCCACGACTCGGATCTTGTCGTTGGATGCTTTCATCTCGTCGAGGAGTTTGACCGCCGCATGGGTCCCCAGCGCGCCAAGGGTGAAGATGGCTTTGGTGTTTGGATTCTTCTGTAGATAGGCGCGGATAATCTCGACGGCCTTGGTGGTTTCCTCGCCGATGACAAGCTTTTCCACCTTAGGCTCCAGTGACGCGATCCCCTCGAGGTAGCCTCCGGTCTTGATTTCCAGGACGCGGTTCCCCGGTTCGTGGTTGACGACCACGACTTCGGCCCCCTTCGGCAGGAGCGGAACCAGCTTCGCCGATGCCCGCGCCGCGGCGATCCTCACGTCGACGCCGACAAACGCAATCGGGTTGCCGTTTGCGAACGCGGCCGCGAAATCCTTAGGCGGAGGTGTGTCCGAAAAGATCGTGGGGATGCCTGCCTGGGCGGCACGCTGTAAGGGTCCTTTCATGACCGCGGGGTCGGCGCTTGTGGTGACGATCCCCGCGGCTTTTGCACTGATGGCCGCGTTGACCATGTCCGCCTGCTTTGGCGGACTGTACCCCGATGGCCCTTCGAAGACCGCCTTGACGCCCAGGGCCTTCCCTGCTGCCTGGACCCCTCGTTGGACTACGGCCCAATAGGGATCGCCAGGTCCGACGTGCGCGACCCAGTAATACGTCCCTGACGAAGCGGACTGAGCGAACGCCTTGGCGATGCGCTGTCCAGGGGACAGCACGCTGGCCGCCACGGTCGCTCCAACGGTGGCCTTCAGTAGATCACGGCGGTTCAGCTTGCCCTGCATGCTGCTCGCCTCCCTTTGATGTGATCACGATGAGACAGGACTCGCCTCGAGCATGCCGCGCCTCTCACCCCCCCGCTATGCAGTCCGCTCGGGTGTGACCGGTCCGTCGACCGTCACCCGCCGCGCCTCGCGGGCGGCCCGGTCCAGTGCGTCGCAGATCACCGCACACCGGTACCCGTCCTCGAACGTCGCCCCGTCCGGTGCGATCGGACTCTGACCGGCCACCGCCCCCAGAAACCGCTGGAGTTGATGCACAAACGTGTGCTCCCATCCCAGCGTATGGCCGGGCGGCCACCAGGTCCCTCCATACGGGTGGTGCGCTTCGGTGACCAGCACCGTGCGGAATCCATTCGCGCCGTCCTCGCGCAGGAACAGGTCCAGTTCATTCAGGCGCTCGAGATTGAAGACCAGCGAGCCGTCGGCGCCATTGATCTCGAAGGTGAGGAAATTCTTGCGCCCGGGGCAAAACGTGCTGGCCTCCAGCGTGCCGATTGCGCCGCTGCTGAACTCCAGCACCGCTTCGATCGCATCCTCGACGTCGACAGTCCCTACACCGCCTTCGCGGCGCGGACGGCGATCAACGAAGATGCGCGCGGTGGCGGAGACCGCAGTGATTTCGCCGACGAGGAACCGCGCCAGGTCCAGCGCGTGGGCGGCCAGGTCGCCGATGACGCCGCTGCCCGCGCGCGCTCTGGTATGCCGCCAGGTGTAGAGAACCTGGGGATCGATCATCGAGTCGTCGCAGTACCGGCCGCGGAAGTGATAGATCCGGCCGAGCCGCCCATCCCGGATCAGCCGCCTGGCCAGCAGCACAGCGGGGACGAACCGGTAATTGTACCCCGTCATGTGCACGATGCGCGCGGCCACTGCGGCGTCTCGCATCTGCGCGGCTTCGCCGGACGTGCGCGCTAGCGGTTTCTCACAGAGCACATGCAGCCCGCGCGTGGCCGCCGCCAGCGACGCCTCGGCGTGCACGTCGTTGGGACCGGCGTTGATCAGGACCTGCACCCGCCGGTCGTCAATCAGCCGCTGCCAGTCCGGGTACGCCGCCTGCGCACCGTAGCGCTGGGCGGCCTGTTCGACCCGGTCTGCCGAGCGTCCGGCGACGGCGATCAGCAGCGGGTGGACGGCCGGAGGCCAGAAAATGGTCGCGACGCGCTGGACGGCCAGCAGATGCGCTCTGGCGACACCGTTGTATCCGAGAACTCCGATGCCGACCTGCTGAGGTGGGCCCGCGGTCACAGCACGGCCTGGGCCACTTTGTGGATACCGGCGGTGATGTCTGAGATGTCCTGGTCGGTGAATAAGGGGTGCACGTCCAGGTGCACGGCTCGCTGGAGGATTGCGTCGGTGCGCGGGAATTGTCCCTTCTGTAAGGTGGCGGCGCCCTTATAGTGCGGGCACTCCCACGAGCACTTCCTCGTAGAGAGCAACCGGCGGTTGATGATCTGGTCGAAGTGGTTGTAGACATGCTGGCCGCTCCACCAGGGCACGCTCGCCGGCAGGTTCTCAGCGGCCAGGGCCCGGGCGAACCGGTCCGCCTGCGCCGCGGTCGGCACAAAGAAGATGACGGTGGCGCCGGTCTCTCCCTCTTCGTCGTACAGGGTGCGAAAGGTCAGGCCGGGGATGTCCTCTATGGCATGTCTGATCCGCCGGGCGTTGGCGCGCATGCTGTCGATGATCCAGTCCATCTTCCGGAGTTGCGCCAGACCCACGGCGGCAGGGAGTTCGCCCATCCGGAAGTTGATGCCGATGATAAGGGGACTGTCCCCGGCAATCAGTAGATCGAGTTCCTCCATCCGCACCGAGCCCTGGTCGTGAAAGCGCACCGCGCGCTCGAAGAGGACGGGGTCGCTGCTGGTGACGAGGCCTCCCTCGCCGGTGGTGATGGTTTTGTGATACTGCAGGCTGTACGCGCCGAACTGGCCCCAGGTGCCCAGACGCCGGCCCCGGTACCGCCCCCCGACGGCCTGGGCGGTATCTTCTACCACCGACAGGTGATGCGTCCGCGCCGTCTCGAGGATGGGCGCCAGGTTCGCCGGTGCGCCGCGCATGTGCACGGGGATCACCGCGCGTGTGTACGGCGTGACCGCGGCCGCAAGCGCCGAGGCATCCATGTTCAGCGACTCGTCGATGTCGACAAACAGCGGGACGGCGCCGAGGATCACCACGGCATTGATGGTCGCGATCCAGGTGTACGTGGGTACCGCCACCTCGTCCCCCGGGCCGATGCCCAGGGCGGCCAGCGCCGTAATCAGCGCGGCCGTTCCCGAGGTGACCGCCAGGGCGTGACGGGCGCCCATCGCCTGCGCAAACGCCTTCTCCAGCGAGGCGGCGCGGTGGAGCGGCCGGGGACCGTAGTGACGGAAGAGGGACTGGCTCTCGATGACTTCCAGGACGGCGGCTTTCTCCTCCTCGCCGATCAGCAGGCCGCCCGGCCATCCGGGCAGCAACGGGGTGCGGCGCACGGGTGTGCCGCCGTCGATTGCCAGCCGATCGGTCATGGCCATTTGAATGCTCCTCCGGGAGATGTCCGCGATGCCTTCGCCAGGTAGCAGACGACTCCTGCCCTCCTCACCGCACGCGCCGAATGAGGTGCTTCGTAAAGGACCTCTGCCGTAGGGCGTGGAACCACTGAGCACTTGGATTGCTCCCCCCTGGATGAATACGGATGTCGATTGCGTTCGAGCGGGACTGATGAAGTCTGGCTCAGTCGCAGCATTGTGCGGGGCTCGACTCTCAGAGGGCAACTGTCTTGCTTTTCGCGCTGGCCGGAGCCCTTCGACTCGCTTCGCTCGCTCAGGGCGCTCGACTCGTCGGAAGGGCGGAGGCCGCGAGCGAAGTCCGCGGAGCGGACGAGTCGAGCGGGAGAGGGACAAAGGGTGAGGGGTACATACACTCAGCCGGAGACCGGTAGCTTTCAAGGGGGGATGAGTAGTGGGTAGACATCGATGGTCGACGGTCGGATCGCTGCTGTTCCTTGCGGTCATTCTGGTGGTCCCCGTAGGAGCGGCCAGTCCAGTCGGCTCGGATAAGTTCAACGTCCGGGCCCAGATCGATCTCAGCAAGCTCACGCGCGACAACTTCACCGCGATGGTCACGCCAGCGGCGAAGTCGCAGTCCGGTCTGGTCTTCTACGACTTCGCCGACACGCTGTGCGAGTTGCTGGCGAAGGAGAGCGCAGACTTCACCCAGCAGACCGGCATCGCGGTCAAGCACGTGTGTGTGGACGGCGACACGGCCACGCAGCAACTCATCGCCGAGGCGCAGGCAAACAAGCCGGCATCGGCGGACCTGTTCTTCGGTCCCAACAACAGTATGCGCACCCTGACCAAGGCCGGCGTCATCGCCAACCTGTCACTGGTCGACCTGCTCCCGAACGCCGCCGACGTGGAACCGGCGGCGGCCCGGGCCTCGCGGGGGTTCAAGCACAGCGGGACCGTCGTACCGTTCCACCGCAACCAGACGGCGCTGGCCTATAACAGCGCGCTGGTCCGCAATCCGCCCCAGACGTTTGAAGCACTGCTGGCGTTTGCCAAGGAGCACAGCGGGAAGGTCACCGTGACCGACCCCACCCACGGCGGCAGTGGGTCAGGCTTTCTGGAGAGCGCCCTGTTGAAGTTCTCCCCGCAGTGCAAAGACGACTACTACAACTTCGATCTGACCAAAGAGCAGGCAGCGGCCGCGGCACAGAAGTGCATGGAGCCGGTGCTGGCCTACTGGCGGGCCTTGAAGCCGCACGTGAAGTTCTCCAGCAGCAACGAGAACTCGATCAAAGCCCTGGCCAACAACGTGGCGCTGGTGGCGACGGTCTGGGAGGACGATCTCTACACGCTGGCGACCAAGGGGTTGGTCCCGCAAACGGCGCGGCCGGTGCTGCTGCAGACGGGCCAGGTGGGTGACGGCGACGGGCTGTTCATCGTGGCCTCCACCCAGAAACTGGAGGCGGCGTTGCTCTACGCCAACTTCCTGATGAGCGACAAGGTGCAGATCGACAAGCTAGAGCAGACCGGCAGCCGCACGGCGAGGGTCAACCTGCAGACCAAGGGCAAGATCCCAGACAAACTGGCGAAGTTCCTGCTCCTGGATGCCATGTATCACGACCGGACGCGGCCCAGGATCAACGGGCAGATTACCGATGCCGCGGCGGACCTGTTCGTCAAGGAGATCATCGCCAAGTAATCGCCGATGGCACGCCTCGAGCTGCGGGACATCACCAAGCGCTTTGGGCGTGTCGCGGCAGCGGACCGGGTGTCGGTGGAGGTCGCAGACGGGGAGTTCCTGACCCTGCTGGGACCCTCCGGGTGCGGCAAGACGACCACGCTGCGGATTATCGCCGGTCTCGTCGATCCCGACGAGGGGGAGGTGCTGCTGGACGGTGTTGCCGTGCAGCACCTCCCCGCCCACCGCCGGCAGACCGCGATGGTCTTCCAGAGTTACGCGCTGTTTCCCCACATGACCGTCTCGGAGAACATCGGGTTCGGCCTGCGGATGCGCGCGCTGTCCGCCGATCTGATCCGGCAGCGGGTGGGCGAAGCCCTGGCGCTGGTGGAACTCGAGGGGCTGAGCGACCGGTATCCCCGTCAGCTCTCCGGCGGCCAGCAGCAGCGGGTGGCGGTGGCCCGGGCAATCGTCACGCGGCCGAAGGTGCTGCTTTTCGACGAGCCCTTAAGCAACCTCGACGCGAAGCTGCGGGAGCGGCTTCGCCTGGAACTGCGCGCGCTGCAGCAGCGCCTGGGCGTCACCACAGTCTATGTGACGCACGACCAGGCGGAGGCGCTGGCGCTGTCGGACCGCGTCGCCGTGATGTTTGGAGGGAAGGTGGTCGAGATCGGGACGCCCCGGCAGGTCTATCGCACGCCCCGCGCCCGCGTGACGGCCGAGTTCCTGGGGGTGACGAACTTCCTGGACGGCCAGGTCGCGGCGGTGGCGGATGGGCACTGCATCGTGCAGACGCCGCTGGGGATGGTGGAGGCCGACGCGGGGCTCGGCGTGCGGATGGGCGAAGTGGTGACGCTGTCGTTCCGGCCTGAGGACGTGCGCATCGGGAGGTATGAAGGCACGGCCGTCACCGGCCGCGTCCTGCACGCCTCGTACCTGGGATCTGTGACCGACTACGTCGTGGAATCCGGCGGGATTACGCTCCGCGTCCACGAGGCCGGAGGCGCCGCGCGCGCGCCAGGTGAGGAGATCACCATCACCCTGCCAGCGACCGCGGCGATTGTGCGCGGAGGATAAGATGGCTCAGGCCGCCGCCGCGATCCCGCAGGTGACCCGCGCACCCGCTCGCCGGCGGCACGAATCGCTTGTCGACGTCCTGCTGCTGGCCCCGGGGCTGGGATACCTGCTGGTGTTCATGTGCGTGCCCCTCGTGCAGGTGGTCTTGCGCAGCTTTGGGCTGCTGGCCATCGGCGAGCCCTCCCAGTTCACGTTTGGTTTGTACCGCGAAGTGCTCGCCAACAAGATCGATCGCGATAGCATTGTCTTCAGCCTGTATTTTGCGCTCGGCACGACCGTGATCAGCCTGATCCTCTCGCTGATGACGAGCGCCCTCCTGCAGGTGCGCTTCCCCGGCCGGTTCATCATCAGTGTGTTGTACAAGATTCCCCTGGTCGTCCCCAGCCTGGTGGCCGCATTCCTGGTGCTGACGATCATTGACCAGGGCGGGATCATCGCGCGGGCGCTGCAGCCCTATGGCCTGGGGTGGCCCGAGCTGGTGCACGACCGCTATGGCCTGGGGATTATCCTGGTGCTGGTCTGGCACAATGTGCCGATCATGACGGTGATCCTGTCCGCCGTGATGAGCGGGATCCCGCACGACATCACCAACGCCGCGCGCAACCTCGGCGCGAGCCCCTGGCAGGTGTTCCGAAACGTGACGGTGCCGCTGTCGCTGCCCGGGATCTCGGCCGCCTCGCTGCTCGTGTTCATCGGTGTTTTTGGGGCGTTTTCGATTCCCTCGTTGCTGGGCGCTGCCTATCCCACGGCGATCGCGGTGGTGATGAGCCGTGAGGTGCTGGACCGCGCCAACTGGGGGCTGGCCTCCGCCCTGGGTACGATCGTCACGGCGCTGTCGGCGGTCCTGCTCTATGTGTATTACCGGTTGATCCGGCGCCAGGAGGCCGCGCTGCGATGAACCGGTCCTGGATCATGCGCGGCGCGCCGGGCCGCTGGATGCTGGCCCTGGGGTTCTTTACCGTTGCGTCGGTGGTGCTGATCATCCCGCTGATCGTCGGCGTGCTGTGGTCGCTGGTCGACCCGGATGCCGGCTGGTTCCCGCCGGCGATCGTGCCGCCGAGCCTCTCGCTGGCGAACTGGCGGGCGATGCTCGCGGTGCCGGAGATCGGGCAGGCGTTCGCGATGAGCTTCCTGATCGCGCCGATCGTGACCGCGCTCTGCGCGGCGCTCGCGCTGCCAACCGGCTACGCGCTGGGACGCCGGCAGCTGCGCGCCCGGCGGACCATCGAGCTGCTCGTGCTGGCGCCGATCATCCTGCCGGGCATCGTGCTGGCGACCGGGCTGGGCTCGATGTTCATCCGCCTCGGACTGTCGCACACCGTGGCCGGGGTCGTCCTGGTCCAGACCGTTGTCTTGCTGCCCTTCATGATCCGGATTGTGGCCGCGACCTTCGAGGGAGTGCCCCAGGACCTGATCGATGCCGCCCGGAACCTCGGGGCCAGCCCCTGGCCGCTGGCCCGCGACGTCCTGATCCCCCTGGTGCGGCCCGGGCTCTTCGCCGGCGGGCTGTTCACGTTTATCGGCAGCCTGGAGGAGTTCGTCTTGACCTTCATCGTCGGCATGCCGTACGTGCAGACCTTGCCCGTCCTGCTGTGGGCGTATTTGGGGGGCCGGTCGTCGATCTTCACCTACGCCGCAGTGGTGACGATGGTCCTGCTGGTGCCGACCATCATCCTGATGTTCGTCGCCGAGCGGACATTGAAACAAGAGTACCTGGCTGCGGGGTTCGGGAAAGTCTGATGGAGTTGCTCGCCAGGCGCGCCGGCCGGCCGCTGATCTCGGCCCATCGCGGGTTCGCGGCTGTGGCGCCAGAGAACACGCTGGCGGCGCTGGAGCTTGCCTGGCGCGCCGGTGCCACCGTGGCCGAGATCGACGTCCAGCTGACCCGCGACGGCCATGTCGTCCTGATGCACGACCGCTCGGTCGCGCGGACGACGAACGGATCCGGGTTCGTGGCGGACCTGACACGTGCGGAACTCCAGGCCCTCGATGCCGGCGCCTGGTTCGACCGGAAGTTCGCCGGTGAGCGCGTGCCGACGCTGGCCGACGTCCTGGAGTGGAGCGGCGGCCGCCTGGGGTTTCTGCTTGAACTTAAGAACTACCCGCGCCGGGAGTTGCCGCTGGTCGAGCGGACCATCGCCGAGATCGAGGCGCACCGCGCTCAGGACTACGTCGTGCTGGCCGGCTTCGACCATGTCACGCTTGCTGAGATTCACCGCCTCCGCCCCGTGTGGCCCCTGGAGATGATCGTCATCGCGCGCCTGGCCGATCCGGTCCACGCGGCGCGTGCCGCCGGGGCGTCCCTCATCTCTCTGGAGCCGGAATTCTGCCTGGAGCCCGACGTGCGCGCGATGCATGCCGCCGGGCTCTCGGTGCTCACCACGCTACTGGATCTCCAGCACGCCCAGGAACTGCTGCGCATCGGGGTGGACGTGTTCGAATCGGAAGATGTGGCCATGGTGGCGTCGGCGCTTGGCGTCGCGCCTCGAGTCTAGCGTGAGCGCGGGCTCAGCGCGGTGCGCAGGGCCGCGACCGACTCCCGCACGTCGCGATCCAGCCCCGCCGTTCCCTCCGGCGGGACAATCTCCAGGACCACGGCCCCGGTGTACCCGATGTCGAGCAGCGCTGCGGCGATGGGCGGGAGATCGAGATGCCCGCGGCCCAACCCGCGCCGGTTGGAATCGGCGACGTGCACGTGCCACAGTCGTGAGCCCGCGGCGTGAATGGCCGCCGCGATGTCGGGTTCTTCGATGTTGGCGTGAAAGAGATCCAGCGTCATGCCCACCAGCGGCGAGCCCACGTCACGCAGGTAGATGAGCGCCGACGGGGTGTTCGTCACCAGATAGGCCTCATACCGGTTGAGCGGCTCGATGGCGATGCGCACGCCCAGACGTTCCGCCTCGCGGGCGGCCGTGCGCATCCCCGCCACCGACCACTGCCACTCCTGCTCCCGGCTGCTGAGCGGGGTCAGCCGCGATTCCCCCGACGGCAACATCTGTACGACCGGCGCACCGACGGCTGCGGCGAACTGCAGGCAATCGACCACGTAGGCCACGGCTTCAGCCCGGATCGATGGGTCGGGATGGGCCAGGTCGCGCCGCGTCTCTGGGACTTTGCAGGAGGCGGTCAACGCCAGAGGAGCGAGACCGGTACGTGCAAGCAGGCGGCGCACCGCATCCGGTGTCCACATGCCCGGCTCGCCCAGGAGTTCCACGCCGTCGCAGCCGGATGCCGCGATGCGCCCGAGCGTGTCCTCCAGTGGAGCCTCATAGATCCAGGTGCACGCGCCGAGCGGTCGCACGCCGGGCTCACGACCCCTTCGGATCGATGAGCACGACCGCCAGGTCCACGATGTTCATGTCTGCCCTGGCGGGACGGACCCGCTCAATCTGCAGCGCGTGCGTTTCCTTCATGAGCGCGATGCCGCCCACCGGCCGTCCGTCGGACCGGCTCACCGGCTGCCCCCGGATCGTGCCGTCGAGCAGGAGTTCCAGACCCAGCGGTTCGTGGACACCGGCAAAGAGATCGTCCGCTCCCGCGTATGCCCCCGTCCGGCCGCAATAGGGGCAGTCGTCGATGTACGGGTGCAGGGGGTGTTCGTCGGCGACCTCGTAGTGCACGCTCCCGGCGAATCGCTGATAGCGGCCCATCGGTCCCCGGGCACCCTGCAGCGCGACCTGCTGCATCCTGGTCTGGCGCAGGGCGACGTAGTAGTAGCGGATGTGCAGGTCGTGGGCGTGGTGTTGAGCCGGGTCGGCGCCGCCCGTCCACGGCTGCAGGCCGCCCAGCCGCGCCTGGGAGTCCGAGGCTTCCGGCGGCTTCCAGTGGCCGAAGTCGTTGGTGATCCCGCAGTGGTCGCGCAGCCATCCGGTCACCAGTGACACCGCTGCGTCCTGGGAGGCGGCGACGCGCTCGTGGACATAAAACCAGACATTTGGATAACTGGGCGGTTCGAACACCGATCTGGCCGGCAGATCAAATCGCGCCGCGGCTTCGCTCATGCCAGTGCCGTACCAACTTGATTTCCGCATCTGCTTTTCTCAGTGTCCATGGAATCGCTCGGTAGCCACGCTTAACTATCAAGTTGGTACGGCACCAGGCGCACCGGCGCGCCATCACCGGCGGCGCTGCGGTAACAGGCGTCGACGAACTCCACCGCGCGGAATGCGTCTTCCGCTGTCGGTCCGCCGGCCTGGTTGCGCGCCACTGACTCGGTGAAGACGCGGGTTTCTTGAGCGTACCCGAGCCGTTCCGGAACCGGGAACGCGGCGAAGTCCCGGGTCACGGCTGGTTGATCCCGTGCCGGCGTGTAGGTCAGTCGCTCGAAGCCCTCGGTGACGAGTGCCGCATGATCCCCGAACAACTCGAGGCGCTCCAGGGGGCCCGTCCAGGTGGCGTGCCCGCACGTCGTAAACGCGACCAGCGCGCCGCTGTGGAAGCGGAGCAGCATGACCGCGTCATCCTGGTCTGGATAACAGGACGACCGGGTCAGGCAGCGGACTTCCTGCACCGGCCCCAGCAGCCAGCGCACCAGGTCCAGCAGGTGGATCGCAGTGTCGTACATGAATCCGCCCGAAATCTTGGGATCGCTGAACCACACCGGCGTGCGCATGTCGCCGTCATTCATCTTCATGGTCCCCGAGAACACCCCCACCCCGCCGGCCAGAATCTCGCGCAGGCCCGTGTAGACTGGAGCGAACCGCCGGTTGAAGCCCAGCTGGTAGATGCGGCGTGTGCGCTCCACGGCGCGCAGGACGGCCCGCGCGTCTTGGACGGTCGTGGCCATCGGCTTCTCGCAGAAGACGTGCACGCCGCGTTCCAGCGCGGCGATGGCGGCGGCGGCGTGGTGGATGTTGGGGACAACAATCACTACCGCGTCAGGACGGAGCGCTAGCAGCGAGTCGAGGTCCGGGCATGGCGTCGCTCCGACCGCGGCGGCGGCCGATCGCGCCCGCCGCTCATCGGCGTCAGCGACTCCGGCGATCGTAGTATCCGGAAGCACCGAGAAGTGCCGCACGTGCGCCGCTCCCATCTGTCCTGCCCCGTACACTGCGATCCGCATTCTCGCCTCCTCGATGTGCAGTAGTGAACCCTTCGACGCGAGCTCACGCCCGACATGTCGAGCCCCGGCAGCCGCGACGGGCCCAGCCGGCGTGGGCGAGGACAGGAGAGAGCTCCGGGAGGACGAAGTAACAGGTACCCCCTGATGTCCTGGTACGAGGAGGCATAACGATGTTGATGCGCGCAGTTATTGCCGCGACTCTGGCAGCGGCCCTGGTTGGGTTGGTGGCCGGCAGTCCGGTCACGTCCGCGGCCGTACGGAATGCGGGTGTGACCTTTACCAATGTTGTCGCCAGCACGCCATTCACCGGCGGCGGTTATCCGGTTCCGCCGGGTTCCCGCGTGCCGGTCGCCGGCACCTGCGGCGCGGGGCCATTCAACGCCAACCAGTCGGAGTCGTGGATCGCCGTCAAGCCCGGCACCGAAGACCTAGTCGGCAGCTCAAAGTTCTTCTTCGACAAATACAGCACGTTTTACATGTTCTACCTGGGATCGTACCGGATCCTGAACGGCGCCCCGCTTGACGACAATCAAGTTCAGGGGTACGACTGCGTCTCCACCGGCACGCAGGAGATGCCGCCGAGCTGGACCGACACCACCGATCCCAACGCCGACTTCGACACGCAGGGCCGTGTCTACCAGACGATGCTGCCGTTCAACTCCTTTTTTGACGCCACGAAGCTCCACCCAGATGGCGAGATCGATGTGTCGTATAGCGACGACAATGGACGGCATTGGGTGAAGGGCAACGGCGGCGTGGCGCTCGAGCCGACGAACAATGCCTCGGCCAAGCAGGCCGGTCATGTCGAAGACAAGCAGTGGATCGCCGTGAACCACATCCCCGGCCACCCCTATCAGGATCACGTCTACGCGGCGTGGGCAGTTTTCAATGGAAGCTCAGCCGGCCAGGGGATCAAAGTTCGCCTCGCGGTCTCGAGGGACCGCGGCCAGACCTTTGACAAGGCTGTGACGATCAGCCCACCCTCCCAGGTCGGCCCGGCCGACACCTTCGTCTACCCGTCGATTGACGCCGCCGGCGCCCTCTACGTGGCGTTCGTCTCCTTCCCGCCCCAGGGGTCCGCCTCGACGATCTATGTTGCCCGCTCGGCCGACGATGGGGTGTCCTTCTCGCCGTTTGTGCCCGTCACAATCGTCAACATCATCACCACGGCGACCGGAGGCCTCCCGAACACGAGGTTCCGCGACGGGATCGCCGAGAGTTTCGTGGCCAGCCCGACCTATCCGGGGCATCTCTACCTCACCTATGAGGACTGGGACGGCACGCAGATGGATGTGAAGTTTACGCAGTCGACCGACGGGGGCCTGACGTGGTTGACGCCGGTCGTGGTCAACGACAATGCGGACACGGCCACTCTCCCCACGGACCAGTTCCAGCCGACCGTGGCGGCCGGGCCCGCGGGGGCGGTCGCGGTCGCCTTCTACGATCGCCGTAAGGCCTG
>VBAI01000138.1 GCA_005882295.1 Candidatus Segetimicrobium genomatis
CGTCGGGAGCCGAGCCGGCGATCGCGGCCATTCCCGGCAGCGCCCCGGTGTTCAGCCTGTTTGGGCGGGTTACGCGGCCCACCCGGCAGATGCTGTCGCGTGTTGACGCGCTGGTCATTGACCTGCAGGACGTGGGCGTGCGCCCGTTCACGTACGTCTCGACGATGGCGCTGACAATGCAGGCCGCGCGCCGTGCCCGCAAGCCCGTGATCGTGCTGGATCGTCCCAACCCGATGGGCGGGTTGCTGGTGGACGGACCGGTACTGGAGCCCCAGTTCCGCTCATTTATTGGGATGTATCCGATTCCGTACGTGCATGGCATGACGATCGGCGAACTGGCCCAGCTGTACAATAACGCCTTTGGCATCGGGGCCGATCTCCGCGTGGTGCCGATGCGTGGGTGGAGACGGCACATGAGCTGGGCCGACACCGGCCTGCCGTGGGTCAACCCGTCCCCCGGATTGCTGACCGAGGACAGCCCATACTATTACGCTACCACAGGCGCGCTGGATGGAACAAACCTCTGGAACGGGGTCAGCACCGACGCGCGCTTCCAGGTGATTCTTGCGCCGTGGATCGATGGCACCAAACTCGCCGAGCGGCTCAACGAGCACCAGTTACCAGGCGTCACCTTCTCTGCATCGTCGGTGCCGCTGCCATTTACTCATAAAGTCTGGTCGGGGGTGCGGGTGCACATTACCGAACCCTCACTGTATCGGCCAATGGCCACGACGGTGTATGTATTGGCCGAGATCCGCAAGCTGTACGGCAACCAGCTGGTCTTCCGGCAGCCCCGGCATGGACTGTCCCTGTTCGATCAGGTCTGGGGCACGCGGCAGGTGCGGTTAGGCATCGTGCGGGGCGATGACGCCTCAGCGATCGTGGCGCGCTGGCAGCCTGGATTGCAGGAGTTCCTGGTTCTTCGCCAGCGCTACCTCCTGTACCCCGACGTTCCCCAGTTCGGCGACCAGGCAACCCCACAATAACCGCCTGGCGGTGGACATCGCGACCCACGACCATTACCACGCCGCGCAGATTTTCGTCCTGAAGCGGCTCCGCACGGGTGCCGTCGCACCGTCACAGGCTTGACCGCCGGAGAGGTTTCTGCTACTGTCGTGTGCGCAGGTTGACCGGAAGGGAGGCGCACCAGTGTTCATGCTCTTGCCCGTCGTCTCTGCGCTCCGTCTGCGTGCGCCTTGTGACCTGTAAGCGGTAACGCGATTACGCTCAGCTGGCGGCCACGGGCGGACTGATCCCGTGGCCGTTGCGTGTCTGACCGACCACGGGTCGCCGTGGCCGGTTTCGTTTTTCGCGTCGCTTGGGGAGTTTCCATGACGGTCTCGTTCCGGCAGCACCGAGAGTTTCTCATCGACTACCTGCGGCCGCAGCGGCTGGCGGTGGCGGTGATGAGCGTCCTGCTGCTCGGCAGCATCGCGTTGCAGCTTGTGACCCCCCAGATCCTCAGCCGTTTCATCGACGCCGCGCGGGCCGGAGGGGCACCCGACACGCTGGTGCGACTGGCGGTACTGTCCCTCATGGTCGCGGGCGCGGGGCAGCTGGTCTCGACGTGTTCGGCTTACGCCAGCGAAAACGTGGGATGGGCCGCGACCAACAAAGTCCGCGAGGACCTGGCCCTGCACTGCCTGCGGCTGGATCTGCCGTTCCACAACGCCAAAACTCCCGGCGAGATGATCGAGCGCGTGGATGGCGACGTGACTCAGCTGTCGTCGTTCTTCTCGCAGTTTGTCCTGAGGGTATTCGGGAACGCCGTGCTCCTGGTGGGTATCCTCGTCTTGCTGTTCCGCGCCGACTGGCGCGTGGGGGTCGTCTACTCCGTCTTCACGGTGACCGCGCTCGTGATCCTGCGCCGCCTCATCGAGTCGGCTGTCCCCTACTGGAAGGAAGCCCGGCAGACCAGCGCCATCTTGCTCGGATTCCTCGAAGAGCGGCTGTCGGGCACCGAGGATATCCGAGCCAGCGGTGCGGTGCCCTATGTGATGCGGCGTCTGTACGAGGCGCTCCGCAACCAGCTGGACAAGTCGCGGCGGGCCTGGCTGCGCGGGACGATGATGTGGGCGACGACCGCCGGACTGCTCGCCGTGGGGAACGCGATCGCCTTTGGGATGGGCGCGTACCTGCTGCGGCAGGGCGTGATCACGCTGGGGACGGTGTACCTCTTCTTCCATTACACGGAGCTGCTGCGCCGGCCGTTGGAGCAAATCACCCGGCAGATCCAGGAGCTGCAGCGCGCCAGCGCGAGCATCAGCCGCGTCGGCGATCTCTTCGCGCTTGGGACCGCGACCAAAGATGGTCCCCGCCGGCTGCCGGCGGGGCCGCTAGGCGTGGATGTCGACCGGGTCGCATTCGGCTACGTGGAGGGCGATCTGGTCCTCGAAGACATCTCGGTGCACCTGGCTCCCGGCCGCGTGTTGGGGCTGCTGGGGCGCACGGGCAGCGGGAAGACCACGGCGGGCCGCCTGTTCGTTCGGTTCTACGATCCGACCGCGGGCGCCATCCGGCTGGGTGGAACGGACATCCGCGACATTCCCCTGGCCGATCTGCGCAATCGCGTCGGGCTGGTGACGCAGGACGTTCAGCTGTTCCACGCATCCGTCCGGGAAAATCTGACATTTTTCAATCCGGGCATCTCAGACGCCCGCATCATGGAGGTCCTCCACGCGCTGGGCCTGGTGGAGTGGATGGAGTCCCTGCCTCGCGGTTTGGACACCCAGATCGGCCCGCGCGCGCTGTCGGCCGGTGAGGCGCAGCTGCTCGCGTTCGCGCGCGTGTTCTTCAAAGATCCCGGGCTGGTCATTCTCGATGAAGCGTCCTCCCGCCTGGATCCGGCCACCGAACAACTTGTGGAACGGGCCGTGGGAGCGCTGCTGCGCGGCCGCACCGCGGTCATCATCGCACACCGTCTGGCCACGGTGCAGCGCGCCGAGGAGATCATGATTCTGGACGCCGGTCGGGTGATCGAGTACGGCCCCCGGGCGGCCCTCGCCGCCGATCCGGCGTCACGGTTTGCCTCGCTGCTGCGCACGGGGATGGAGGAGGTGCTGGCGTGACCCGTTCCAACCTGTGCCGCACACGTTACTGGAGACCGGTCACGCTGCCTGGAGGTTGGAACGGGCCGTGAGCACGTGGCGCGTGCTCGGGCGGCTGCTCATCTACCAGCCGGGGCTGTACGCCCTGAACATGCTATTGTGGACGGCGTTCTGGCTGACCCCATTGCTGGTCGGGCTGGTGACGCGCGCGATCTTCAACGCGATCACGCACGGCGCGACGGTGCAGACGGGCCTGCTGAGTCTGCTGGCCTTGCTGCTGGGCGTGGCGGCTGCGCGCGTCGTGATTAACGTCTGGGGTGTGGGGGCCTGGGCCACGTACTTCTTCAGCCGGGCGGCCCTGCTGCGCAGTAACCTGCTGGAGCGCATCCTCGGCCGGCCCGGCGCGAGGGCGCTGCCCGACTCTCCCGGCGAGG
Source organism: Candidatus Segetimicrobium genomatis (assembly GCA_005882295.1). Lineage (GTDB taxonomy): Bacteria > Sysuimicrobiota > Sysuimicrobiia > Sysuimicrobiales > Kaftiobacteriaceae > Telluricultor. Next base: position 3,482 of record VBAI01000138.1, read on the forward strand.
CGATGAGCCGGTTCCGGGACGATGTCGAGGAGCTGCTGCGCCTGGTCGAGATGGCCGTGGATGGCGTCGGCATCGTCCTGGCCGGGATCATCGGCGCCGCCATCATGTTCCGGATCAATCCGGTCATCACGAAGGCGGTGCTCGTCCCGTTGGTGCTGATCATTGGGGTGGTGGCCACGCTGCGCCGCCGCATTCTCCGGTACCGGCGCGAAGCGCGCGAGGCGGCGGGGCGGGTCACCGACCTCATCGCCGAGATGTTTGGCGCGGTCCAGGCCGTGAAGGTCGCCGGCGCCGAGGACCACGTCATCGCGCATTTCCGGACGCTGAATGAGACTCGGCGGCGGGCGTCGCTTCGGGACAGCTTGCTCACCGAGGTCTTGGGAATGGTGTTCTCGAGCTCGGTGAACCTCGGGACCGGTCTCATCCTCCTGCTGGGCGGCCAGTCCATCCGCGCCGGTACCTTCACGGTTGGGGACTTTGTGCTGTTTGTCTTCTACCTCAGTCTCGTGACTGAAGCGATGACCGCGATCGGGAACTTCTCCGCGCGCATCCGTCAGGCTGGGGTGTCCGTGCAGCGTCTTGTGGAGCTCCTCCAGGATGAACCGCCCGAGCGGTTGCTCGAGTACCATCCCGTGTATCTCAGCGGGCCGCTCCCGCAGGTGGGGTTTGCGGAGAAGACCGAGGTGGACCGGTTGGAGACGCTGGCGGTACGCGGCCTCACGTTTCGCGATCCGGTGACCGGGCGGGGGATCGAAGACGTCAACTTCACCCTAACGCGTGGCTCATTCACCGTGGTGACCGGGAGGATCGGCTCCGGCAAGAGCACTCTGGTGCGCGTGCTCATCGGCCTGCTGCCCCGCGATGCCGGTGAGATCTATTGGAACGGGCAGCCGGTGGAGCATCCGGCAGGATTCTTCGTGGCTCCCCGCGCGGCGTACATCCCGCAGGTCCCGCGTCTGTTTAGCGAGGCGCTGAGAGATAACGTGCTGTTCGGCCTCCCAGTCACGCGGGCGGATCTGCCGGGCGCGGTGTGGTCGGCGGTCATGGAGCGCGACGTGGAGATGCTGGAAAAGGGGCTGGAGACCGTGGTCGGCCCGCGCGGGGTGAAACTCTCCGGCGGTCAGATCCAGCGCACGGCCGCGGCCCGGATGTTTGTCCGCAAGCCGGAGTTGCTGGTGATCGATGATCTGAGCAGCGCCCTGGACGTGGAGACAGAACGCACCCTCTGGGAGCGGTTGTTTGCGCTGGAGGACGTGACGTGCCTGGTGGTATCCCATCGCAAAATCGCCTTCCGCCGTGCCGACCGGATCATCGTGCTCAAAGATGGCCGGATTGAGGCTGTCGGCACACTGGATGAGTTATTGCGGAGATCTCCAGAGATGCAGCAGCTATGGCAGGGCGAGCCGCTCGCGCCCCTCGGTGCGCCCGCCTCAGGTTAGTTCGACAATGGCTCTCCAGCCGACTATATTGCCCATTCTTGGGCATTTTTTTGATATGAGGGGTTGTTTTATGACACCTTCCTTCGGTTGGAGCCAACTGTGAAGGCGCGGATGGGCGCGTCCCTTGCGAAAGTGCGCTTGGTCGCGGCGCCCGAGTTTGACTATTCCGACGTCCTCAGCGGCCTGCCGGTAGGTTTGTACCGATCCACGCCCTCCGGCCAGATTCTCGACGCCACCCCGCCAATGATCCAGATGCTCGGCTATCCGAGCCGCGAAGCGCTGCTCGCCGTCAATGCGGGTGATCTATACGTGAACCCGGAGGACCGGCGGCGATGGCAGGCCCTGATCGAGCGGGAGCGCGTGCTCGTCGATTTCGAAACCCAGTATCGCCGGCATGACGGCGCCGTCATCTGGGTGCAAGATCGCGCCCGCGCGGTGGCCGAGGAAGACGGGCAGGTGATGTACTACGTCGGTATTCTTGTCGATATCACGGCTCGGAAGCACGCGGAAGAAGTCCTCAGACAAAACGAAGCGTCCTTCCGTCTCCTTTTCGCCGGGAATCCCCTCCCGATGTGGGTCTACGATCTTTCCACGCTTCATTTTTTGGAAGTGAATGCGGCGGCCGTCGCGCACTATGGGTATACGCGCGAGGAGTTTCTGGCGATGCGGATCACCGACGTCCGGCCCCGGGAGGACGTCGAGCGTCTGGTGGCCAACCTGGCCAATCCACGTCCGGTCCTGCAATCCTCCGGCGAATGGCGGCACCGGCGCAAGAATGGTCAAGTGATTGATGTGCAGATCGAGTCGCATGCCATGCAATTCGCGGGCCACAACGCAGTCCTCGTGGTGGCGCAGGATATCACGGACCGGAAGCGCGCGGAGGAAGCGCTGGCGGAGAGCGAGGAGCAGTATCGCTATCTGTTCGAAAATGCCAACGACGCGATCTTCACCATCGACTTGAAAGGGAACTTCACAACGCTGAACAAGGCGGCGGAGCTGCTCAGCGGCTACCTGCGCGGGGAGGCGCTGCAGAAGAACATTGCCGACGTACTGCCGCCCGAGCACCTGGGGACGGCGCGGGCGATGCTGACATCGAAGCTGACCGGGGGCGACCCCACCCGCTATGAGGTCGAACTGCTGACGAAGGATGGTCGCCGGGTTCCGGTGGAGATCGCCACGACGCTGATCAGTCGCTTCGGCCAGCCCCTGGGGGTCCAGGGGGTCGGCCGCGACATGACCGAGCGCAAGCGTGCTGAGGAAGAGATCAAGCGCCACCTGAACCGGCTGACAGCGCTGCGAGCCATCGACGTGGCCATTGCGTCGAGTTTGGATCTCTCTCTCGCGCTGAACGTACTACTGGATCAGGTCACGAGCCAGCTGCAGGTCGATGCAGCTGCGGTCCTCCTGTTTAACCCCCACACGCAGGTCCTGGAACTCGCCGCCGCACGCGGCTTCCGGTCACACGAGATCCAGCGCACGCGGCTGCGGCTGGGCGAGGGCCTGGCGGGTCGGGCGGCGCTGGAACGGCGCATGGTGTCGTCGGAGAATCTGACTGATGAGGGGCGATCGTTCACGCGGGCAGATCTCCTCGTCAAAGAACGGTTCAGATCGTACTACGCGGCACCCCTGGTGGCGAAGGGGCAGGTCGAGGGCGTGCTGGAGGTGTTTCACCGGGGTCCTTTCGAGGCCACGACGGATTGGTTGGACTTCCTGGTGGCGCTCGCCGGACAGGCAGCGATTGCCGTTGACAACGTGACCCTGTTTTCTGACGTCCAAACGGCCAACATGGAACTAAAGGCGGCCTACGACAACACCCTGGAGGGATGGGTCCGAGCGCTCGACCTCCGCGACAAGGAGACCGAAGGGCATACGCAGCGGGTCACTGACCTGACCGTCCGGCTGGCAAGGGCCCTCGATGTCCCTGAGGCCGACCTGCTCCACGTGTACCGGGGCGCGTTGCTGCACGACATCGGCAAGATGGCGATCCCCGACGCAGTCCTGCTCAAACCCGGGCCGCTGACCCCGCAGGAGCGGCAGGTCATCGAGCGCCATCCCGGGTATGCGTACGAGTTTCTGTCCTCCATCCCGTACTTGCGTCCGGCGCTCGATATCCCGTATTGCCACCACGAAAAATGGGATGGGACAGGCTATCCCAGGGGGTTGAAGGGGGAGCAGATCCCCCTGGTGGCACGGATCTTTGCGGTGGCCGATGTGTGGGACGCCTTGCGCTCGGATCGTCCCTACCGGAAGGGCTGGTCGGATGAACAGGCCCTGCAATACATCCGCGAGCAGTCTGGAACGCACTTTGATCCGAAAGTCGCAGGACTCTTCCTCAAGACAGAACCCCTACGCGGATAGGCTAAACTAAGGAGAGACTACCCTTCACACCACCGGCCCCGCACAATGCACCTTGACATATTCCCATATAGGAATATAATATGTTTGCGATGCCGCGAGCGGCCACAACCACAGACGTGTTCAACGCCATTGCCGAGCCCCGGCGGCGGGAGATCATCGGTGTGCTCGGGGACGGCAAGGCGCACGCGGTCGGGGAGCTGGTACACAGGCTCCACATGCCGCAGCCGGCGGTATCGAAGCACCTCGGGGTGCTTCGCAAGGTCGGGATCGTGTCGAGACGCAGGCACGGGCAGCGGCGTTTGTATCGACTCAACGCAGAGGAGCTCCGACCCGTGCACGATTGGGTGAAGGCTTATCAGCGATTCTGGGCCCACCAGCTCGACCGGATCAAGGAGCGGGCCGAGCGCAAGGCGGCGGAGCGACTGGATAGCAAGAGGCGACAGGATAAAGACGAGGAGGAGAAACCATGGTGACAAGCACTTCAGAACAGACGATGCATGCGCTCGAGGTTACGAAGGATGTGCAGATCGCCGCGCCGGTTGAGATTGTCTTCGAGACGCTGCTGGAACAGCTCGGTCCGCGCCACGAAACGGCGCCGGGATCGCCGTTACCGATGAAGCTCGAGCCGTGGCCTGGCGGCCGCTGGTACCGGGATCTTGGCAATAGCGCCGGCCACTTTTGGGGGCACGTGCAGGTCATCAAGCCGCCTACACTTCTGGAAATCTGTGGGCCGCTGTTTATGTCGTATCCCGCAATCTCACATTTGGCATACCGGCTGACGGCGGAGGGCAACGTCACGCGCCTCAGGCTCACACACCGTGCTATTGGCCAGATCCCACCCGACCACCGGGAGGCCCTCCGCGAGGGGATGGAGCCGTGGAGTCACACGCTCATGAGGGTTCGTGAAGCTGCGGAGCGTCGCCAGGGCGCGGTTGGCGGAAACCGTTAGACGAACTGCCTGCACGGGCTCTCACTGAGAAGGAAAGGAACCGTAGTGTAGGGGCGCACCCCGGCGTTGTGTCCACCGCGCGGCGGGAGCGACGGGTTCGACTCCCGTTCGGTTCCTTCGTTCCTCCAACAACGATGAATCGGGGGGCGTATCCTGACTATGAGAAAACTCATCATGTGGAATATGGTGACGCTCGACGGCTTCTTCGAGGGTCCAAAGAGCTGGGACATCGACTGGCATGAATATGTGTGGGGCGACGAACTTGAGCAGTTGTCGATCGATCAGTCGAAATCTATCGGCATATTGTTGTTCGGCCGGGTGACGTACCAGGGGATGGCCAGCTACTGGAGCACCGCACATGGCGAAATTGCCGATTTCATGAACAGTGTCCCGAAGATCGTCTTTTCAAGGACGCTGGAACGGGCCGAATGGAAGAACACGAGGCTGGTCAAAGAGAATGCCGCGAAGGAAGTTGCCAGGCTGAAACAGGAACCCGGCAAGGATCTCTTCATCTTCGGCAGCGCCAACCTCTCCTCGACGTTGATGCGGGACGGCCTGATTGATGAATACCGCCTTGGACTCACTCCCGTCATTTTGGGTGAAGGGAATCCGCTATTCAAACTCAGTCCGGAGAGGATGAAGCTGACGCTCGTGGAAGCAAGGCCTTTGAAGGCGGGCTGCGTGATCCTACGCTACCAGCCCGAGCAAACAGTGAAGGGTCAGGCCTAGTTCCCGCGCCGTAACGCCTGCTCGAGTGTCGATTTGGGGGCCCCGCATTCGACGTATAGCTAAAACCACAAGGAGGCAGGACGATGCGATTCATGGTGATCGTCAAGGCCAACAAAGACTCGGAGGCGGGCATCCTCCCCAGCACCGAGATCCTCACCGCGATGGGGAAGTTCAATGAGGAGCTGGTCAAAGCCGGCGTGATGCTCGCGGGCGAGGGGCTCCACCCGAGCTCGAAGGGCGTGCGCGTCAGGTTCTCCGGCGGGAAACACACTGTGATCGACGGTCCCTTCACCGAGACAAAGGAGCTTGTCGCCGGCTTCTGGCTCTGGCAGGTGAAGTCGAAGCAGGAGGCGATCGAGTGGCTGAAGCGTGCCCCGTTCGGCGGGGGGACCGAGATCGAGATTCGCCAGGTGTTCGAGGCGGACGACTTCGGTCCTCAGTTGACTCCCGAGCTCCGGGCGCAGGATGACCGCGTGCGCGCTCAGGCGGCGAAGCGAGCGAAGCCATAAAGGACGCAGAAGGAGAACTCGTGACCTACCAGCCTCGCTAGCCGCGATGGCGTCTGATATACGTCGCGCGATCGACGCGGTCTACCGGATCGAGTCCGCCAGGCTCATCGCCGGACTCACCCGGATGGTGCGTGACGTCGGGCTGGCCGAGGATCTCGCGCAGGACGCGCTCGTCGCTGCGCTCGAGCAGTGGCCGGAGTCTGGAATCCCGGACAACCCTGGTGCCTGGCTCATGACCACCGCGAAGCGTCGTGCCATCGATCTCTGGCGCCGGAACACGCGGTTGGAACGCAAGCACGAGGAGCTCGGTCGCGAGCTCGAGATCCAGCAGAAGATGGCTGCGATGGATCTGGACGCCGCAATCGATGATCCCGTCGGCGACGACCTCCTGCGCCTCATGTTCATCTGCTGCCATCCGGTGCTGTCGACTGAGGCGCGTGTCGCGCTCACTCTCCGCCTGCTCGGAGGCCTGACCACCGAGGAGATCGCGCGTGCGTTCCTCGTCCCGGTCCCGACCATCGCCCAGCGGGTCGTCCGGGCCAAGCGGACCCTTGCCGAGGCACGGGTGCCTTTTGAGGTCCCCGAAAAAGCCGAGCTCACCGTCCGCCTCTCGTCGGTGCTCGAGGTCATCTATCTCGTCTTCAACGAAGGCTATGCAGCGACCGGCGGTGACGCGTGGACACGCCCTGAGCTCTGCGAAGAGGCGCTCCGTCTCGGGCGTGTCCTGGCCGGGCTCCTCCCGAAGGAGCCGGAGGTCTGGGGCCTCGTTGCGCTGATGGAGATCCAGGCGTCGCGTCTGAGGGCACGAGTCGGCCCGTCGGGGGAGCCCATTCTGCTCCTCGATCAGGACCGCGGTCGCTGGGATCAACTCCTCATCCACCGCGGTCTCGCCGCGCTCAAACGCGCCGAGGAGCTCAGCGGCGCGCTTGGCCCGTACGCGCTCCAGGCCGCGATCGCCGCCTGTCACGCGCGTGCGCGGACCCCGGCGGAGACAGACTGGGCACGCATAGTGGCACTCTACGATGCGCTCGCGCAAATCGCACCGTCCCCGGTGGTGGAGCTGAATCGGGCGGTGGCCGTCGGGATGGCGTTCGGTCCGGCTGCCGGCCTGGAGCTCGTTGATGCGCTGACTTCGGAGCCATTGCTGGAGGGGTATCACCTCTTACCGAGTGCGCGCGGTGACCTTCTGACAAAGCTCGGCCGGTTCGACGAGGCGCGTGCGGAGTTCGAGCGGGCGGCGTTGCTCACGCGCAACGCGCGCGAGCGCGAGCTGCTTCTCGGACGCGCCGCCGCGTGCGTCCGCTGAAATGGAGGGAATACTATGTGCCGGAACATCAAGACGCTGTTTAACTTCGACCCTCCCGCGACTGAGGAGGAGATCCGGGGAGCTTCGATCCAGTTCGTGAGAAAGCTCTCGGGGTTCAACAAGCCTTCGAAGGCCAACGAGGCGGCATTCAATCACGCCGTCGAAGAGGTCGCGGCGGTGGCCCGGAATCTTCTGGGTTCGCTGGTGACTACTGGCAAGCCGCGCGATCGCGAGGTTGAGGCCGCGCGCGCCCGCGCCAGAGCTGCGGAGCGGTTCGGGGGCGCCGTCAACTAAGCTCGTAGACCACGCACCTTCCTCATGGACGCCGTCCTGAAAGCCGCAGGCCGCGACGTGGTGATCACCAACCCGGACAAGGTATTCTTTCCACACGCCGGCCACACGAAGCTCGACCTGGTAAAGTACTATCTGGCGGTGGCCGAGGGAGCGCTCCGCGGGATTGCGGGGCGGCCGATCGTGCTCAAGCGCTACGTAAACGGCGCGGAGCACGAGCCGTTCTTCCAGAAGCGAGCGCCTGCCAAGCATCCCGAGTGGGTCGAGACGGTGGAGCTGCGTTTCCCCTCAGGCATGACAGCACGAGAGGTCGTCGTGCGCGACGCGGCGCAGCTGCTGTGGATCG
>VBAI01000016.1 GCA_005882295.1 Candidatus Segetimicrobium genomatis
GCCTCTTCGCGGGCTACGCGTTTGCCGTCTACAAGTTCCCGCTGCAGAATTTCTCCTTTCTGTTGATCCTGGGGACGCTGATGGTGCCGGTCCAGGTCACCAGTGTCTCCCTGTACGTGTTTCTGGCCAAGTTCAACTGGGTCGATACCTATGCGGGGATCCTGGCGCCCAACTTTGCCAGCGCCTTCGGCGTGTTCCTCATCCGGCAGGCGATCAAGAACATCCCCATGGATCTGATCGATGCTGCCCGGATCGACGGAGCCGGCGAGGTGCGCATCGTGACCACGGTCGTCGCGCCGCTGATCAAAGCCACGCTGGCCACCGTGGCCATGCTCCTGTTCCTGAGCTCCTGGAACGACTTCCTCTGGCCGGTGATCGTCATCAACTCGCAGCGGTTGCGGACGCTGCCCGTGGGAATCGCGCTGTTCAAAGATCCCTACGGGAACATCAACTACGGTCCGCTCATGGCCGGCACGGTCATCACCGTAGGCCCGATGCTGCTGGCCTACGCGTTCTCGCAGCGCTTCATGATCCGCGGTATCGCCACGACCGGGTTCAGGTGAGCAGCCATTCGTGGGCGGGATCAGTGGCCCAGGCGCCGTAGTCGACGCGTTCCCCGGAGATGGCCCACAGGTACGCCAGCGCATACCCGCCGGCCGCGACCACCGGATGGTAGCCTCGTGGAATGACCACGGTGTCGCCATCCCGCACGCGATACACGTGCTCGAACGGATGCGGATCGCCCGGCGCCGTGTAGACTATCTGGAGGCCGAAGCCTGCGCTCGGCTGGACAAAATAGTGATACACCTCTTCCATGGGGACCTCTCTGCCGGGGAGATTGGCGTCGTGCTTGTGAGGCGGGTACGATGACCAAGGTCCGGCGGCGTGCAGCGTTTCCCCGGCCAGCAGGCGGCTGCTGACCCGCTGGTCGATGACGCTGGTGACGTGTCGCGTCCAGCTGTCCTTACCCACCGCCCGCGTCGCAACCTGTGTGGAGGTAATCAGCGAAGGCGGCCGGTCTGCCGCGGGCGGCGCAGACAGCACGGCAAGCCGCACACCATCCTGGAGTGCCGTGAGGCCAACGCGCGATCCCGCGGGCGCGAAGAGGGCTGCGGGCGAGCCGTCGAACACATTTGAGCGCGGTCCCAGCGTCCCGGCCAGCGCGCCGGCCCCACCCGAGACGGTGACCTCGCAGGTGCCGCCAAGGAGGTAGAACGCAACCTCGCGCTCGCGTGTCTGCCAGGTGAGTGACGGTTGCCCCTGGGCCAGCGAGAGAAGACCGAACTCCAGATACGTGAGGGGACTCAGCGCGGGCCCGGCGATCACGCGATATCCTGGCTGGACGGGCGCAGCGGGGATATGCTGGCTTTCCGGTGAAATCTTCGGGGCACGGACCATGACGCATCAAGATTCGACGCGGCGGAACCGGCGGCCTGTGGAGGGCTCGTGATGAAGATCAACTGCTGCTGGCTGTATGCGATTTCGAAGTACGGGTATCCGCCGTCGATTGCGGACACGCAGCGGGCGCTGGGAGAGATGGCCGCGCTGGGGTTCAACGCGGTCGAGCTGGAAGGGGTCCGCGAGGAGAACCTGCGGGCCGTCTGGGCCGCCCGCGCCGACCTCCAGATGCGATGCGATGACCTCGGCCTGCGGGTGATCAACTTCTGTCCGGTCCTGCCGGATCTGGTGAGTGCGGATCCGTCGCGCCGGCGCGCCGCCCTGGACCTCTTCCGCCTGGCCGTCGAGGTCGCCTCGTTCTTCGGCGCGCCCATGGTGCAGGTCAATAGCTATGCGCCGCCGGTGGAGTTCATCTCGCAGACGCCCTACGGGGAGACGCTGGAGTTCAGCCGGCAGTTCGACGTGCGGATCCCTGACGGCTTCGCGTGGGAGCGGACGTGGGCCACGCTGGTCGAGGCGACGCGCAGGTGCACGGCGATTGCCCGCGATGCCGGCCTGCTCCTGTGCCTGGAGCCGCGGGTGGGGGAACTGGTCAGCAACACCGACGCTCTGCTGCGGCTCTCCCAGCAGGTGGACGATCCGGGGTTCGGCGTGGTGCTGGACACCGGACACCTCCATGCCCAGAAGGAGATCCTCCCGCTGTCGGTCGAGAAACTCGGCCAGCGAATTCTCTACGTGCACGCCTCCGACAACGACGGCCGCGACAACGAGCACCTGGCGCCGGGCCGCGGCACCGTGGACTGGAAGGGGTTGTTCGGGGGGCTGCGCCGTCACGGCTTCGATGGTTACGTGGGGATCGACATCGGCCACGTGCCCGATCTCGACGCTCAGTATCGAGAGGGACTGGCCTTCGTGCGCGATGCGATCGACCGGGCGGAGGGGATCACCCCCCGCTCGGGGCCACCATGATCGCCGAACGGGCAACGTCTTCGTAGCGGATTCCAGCCACATCGAAGTGTTCCAGGTTCTCGGCGAGCTTCTTGAACGTAACCTCGAATGAGGGCAGCGTCTTCCGGGCGCGGCTCAACGGTGTGGTGCGCGCCAGGACGTAGTTCTTGACAAACGGATGGCGAATCCCGCGGGTCCTGAGCTTAGCGACGACGTCTGACAGCAGCTCATCGACTGTTCGCACCAGGCCGGCTCGCTCCTCACGCTCCTCCAAGGCCTTGGGGAGCGTCGCCTTGAGAAACTTGTCGACACGGCGCAGGATAGGCGTGAACGCCCCGCCCGCGAACCGCCGGTTCTTCTCGTAGAGAAGCCCCAGAGTAATGAAATGGGCTGACTCGAACTGGAAGGTGTAGTCCTCCTCGGTGGCCCGCGGCGTCTCCGTGACCAGCGTGCGATACATCCGGATGACTTCGAGAGACTTTTCCTTCACGTTGTGCGCCTTTTCTGTGTTCAGCGCCAGGATCTGATAGGCCACGGTTGCCTCAGGGATGACGATGGCGGGAATGAACTTGCCCTTGAGTTTTTCCAGGACGGCCCGGCGGTGGTTGCCGTTGGGCGTCCAGTACTGGCCGGGCTTTGGAGAAACGATCACGATGGGATCGACGAAGCGGTCGAGCTTTCGCACGACCTCTTGCAGACGTTTCACGTGCGTCGGAGACAGATCCCGCTGGAATGGGGTGGCCTCCACACGGTCCATGGGGAGCAAGCACAACAGGTGCCAGTGATCGCCGATGGGCTCGCAGAATACGGCGAGGACGTGGCCGCCGTCGCGCTCCACCTGCTCGGCCAGCGCGCGGACGTTGCGCGGCGGTTCCTTGTTGGGGAAGGTCGTCCAGGTCGCCACCGCAGGGTGCTTCGCGCCGGCGGCGATGACTCCTGGGAGCGCATGCTAGTATGAAATCGTGATCCTGTCCTTCCGTCCAGGGTCTCCCCTGGACGACAACGGGAGGCGGGGACGGCAGGCGAAGGGTACGCTGAGCCAGGAGCTAGCATGCCGGAGCACCAGCGTGAGGCAGCGACCGCAAAGCAGCCTGGGCGTGCGGAGGATCCGCACATCCGGGAGCTGCGGATCCTCAACGCCATCGCCGAAGCCCTTAACAGTTCGCCCGATGTGCAGCAGGCCCTGGAGCGGACACTCGGCCTGGTCGCGGATCTGCTGGGGCTGCGCACCGGCTGGGTCTGGCTGCGGGATGCCGAGACCGGTCAGTTCTATAACGCGGCGGCGCGGAACCTTCCTCCGTACCTGCAGGCACCGGTGCGGATGACCGGGCATCAGTGCTGGTGCATCGAAGAGTTCAACGAGGGTGCGCTCACGCCCAAGAACATTGACGTCCTGGAATGCAGCCGGCTGCGTCCCGCGGTGCAGCGCCAGGCCACCGATCTCACACACGGGCTCGCCTATCACGCCAGCGTTCCACTGTACTTTCAAGACAAGCCGCTCGGCATCCTCAACGTGACCGGACCATCGTGGCGTCGCCTGACCGATGAGGAACTGCATCTGCTGTCGACGATCGCCTACCAGGTGGGCATCGCGATCGAGCGGGCGCGGCTGGCCGATGAAAGCGCGCAGCTGGCCCGCGCGGAGGAACGGGCCCGGCTGGCGCGCGAGATCCACGATACACTGGCCCAGGGCCTGACGGCGATCGCATTACATTTGGAAGGCGCGCTCCACCATCTCACCGCGCAACCGGAACGCGCCCGGCAGCGCTTGCAGCGGGCCCTCCTCACGACGCGGGAAAGCCTGGAAGATGCGCGGCGTTCGGTGCTCGATTTGCGGGCTTCGCCCCTGACCGGGAAGCCGCTGCTGACCGCCGTGCGCGCGCTGTCTCGGAAGTTCACCTCCGAGACCGGCATCCGCGTGCGGGTGCGCGGTGAGGCCACCCGCCCGCTGCCCATGCGTGTGGAAGCGGAACTCTACCGCATCGCTCAGGAGGCCCTGGTGAACGTTCGCCGCCACGCCGAGGCCACAGACGTGGAGATCGTCCTGCAGCAAACACCACGGCGCGTGCGGCTGTCGGTGCGCGACAAAGGACACGGATTTGATCCGAGGGCGGTCAGCGCGGAGCGGCACGGTCTCGTCGGGATGCGCGAGCGGGCGAAGCTGCTGGGTGGCACGCTGCGCGTGACGAGCCGACGGCGGCCGCCGTCCGGCACCACTGTCGTGGCGACGGTTCCTGTCGCAGAGCGCGAACGATGATTCGCATCGTGGTGGTCGACGACCATCCTGTGGTGCGTGAAGGCCTGGTGGCCTCGCTGGAAGACAACCCAGAGTTTCAGGTGGTCGGGGCGGCGGGGTCGGCGGAGGACGCCCTGCGGTTGGTCGCCGCCCAGCGGCCGGATGTCATCCTGCTGGACCTGGAACTTCCCGGCGTCAACGGGCTGGAAGCCATCCCCGGGCTGGCGGCAGCGTCTGGGGCATCGCGGATTCTGATCCTCACCGCCTACGACACCGACGAGCGGGTGCTGGGCGCTCTCCGCGCGGGGGCGAAGGGGTATCTCCTCAAGGGCGCATCGCTGGAGGAGATCGCCCGGGCGATCCGCGCCGTGCACGCCGGCGAATCGTACCTGGAGCCGCGCGTCGCGACGAAAGTTGTGGCGGAGCTGGGTCCCCACAAGCGTCCTGCCGCGCTCAGCCATCGGGAGCGCGAGGTGCTGCGCCTGGTCGCCGGTGGACACTCCAACAAACAGATCGCCCGGACGCTTGGGATCACCGAGCGCACCGTCAAGTTCCACGTCACGTCCATCCTTAACAAGATGGGCGCGGAGAACCGCGCGCAGGCGGTGGCGCTGGCCGCGCAGCGCGGCCTGGTGTAGCCTCGGCTCCACGGCCCGTACAGACGGACAGGGGTTCGACTTCCCCACCTGACAGGTCGCGAGGTATCCCTCTGCGCAGTGGCAGCAGGGTCCGGTGATGGCATGCTCAGGAAGGGAAGATGGGAGGGGACGCGTCATGACACTACTCGGTCGGGTGGCCCTGATTACCGGTGCGTCGCGTGGGTTGGGCCGGGAGATTGCCCGGCTCTACGCCCGCAGGGGAGCCAGGCTGGTTCTGGTGGCCCGAGGGGAGGCGGCGCTGCGCGACATCGCGACTGAGTTGTCCGGTACGACCGAGGTGCTCGTCCTGGCCGCGGACGTCGGCAAAGAGGCCGAGCAGATCGCCGGCACCGCGCTGCAACGCTTCGGACGCGTCGACGTCCTCATCAACAACGCGTCAGAGATTGGCCCGACCCCTATGCCGTTGCTCGAGGTCTATCCGTGGGACGCGCTGCTGCGCGTGTTCCGCGTGAACGCGGTCGCGCCCCTGCACCTGACGCAACTGCTCCTGCCGCAGATGAAGTCGCGCCATCAGGGCGTGATCATCAACGTGACCTCCGACGCCGGGCTGCAAGCCTATCCCGGCTGGGGCGGGTACGGCGCCAGCAAGGCGGCGCTGGAGCATCTGTCGCGCGTGCTTGCGGCCGAGATCGCGGACAGCGGGGTCAGGCTCTATGTGGTGGATCCCGGCGACATGAACACCGAGATGCACCGGCAGGCTGAGCCCGGGGTGGATCTCTCACATCTGCCCGGTCCTGACGTGCCCGCGCCGGCATTTGTGCATCTGGTGGAAGAGGAGACCGTGCCCTTCGGTCGGTTTGAGGCGCTCAAGATCACGGGAGCGCGGGAACGGGGGAACCCGATGCTGGATCCAGGATCCAGGATCCGGGATCCGAGATCCAGATTGTCGACGTCGCCATCGGGATAATCTCATGTCCCCTGCTAGCACGACGACTATTGACTTCACCCTGCCACCGAAGCTTGAGGCGCATGAGCCGCCGGAGGCCCGGGGACTGACGCGCGACGCCGTCCGGCTGCTCGTCTCCTCTCTCAGTTCCGATCGCATCGTGCATGCGCGGTTTACTGATCTCCCCTCATTTCTGCGCAGAGACGATCTCCTTGTAGTGAACATCTCCGCGACCGTGCCGGCTGCGCTGGCGGCGCGCCGGGGCGATGGCACTGAGGTCATGATGCACGTGTCCACGCGTCTGCCGGCCGGATTGGTTGTGGTGGAGTTTCGAAAGGTCGATGTTTCCGCGGGAGAGGTCATCGCGCTTCCGGGAGGCGGGTCGGCAGTTGCCCTTGTCCCGTATCCTGGATCCGCGCGACTGTGGGTGGCGCGCCTCGATCTGCCCGAACCGATGCTCTCCTATCTGGAGCGCTGGGGACGCCCGATCGCCTATCCGTACGTCCGGGGCGGCTGGCCGATCGAGATGTACCAGAATGTGTACGCCTCGGTGCCGGGCTCAGCGGAGATGCCCTCGGCGGGACGGCCGTTCACGCCGCAGATCATCGATCAGCTGACGCTGGACGGCGTGCGTCTCGCCTCCGTCATTCTGCACGCCGGCGTGGCCAGCCTTGAACGAGACGAACCGCCGTATGAGGAATACTTCGAAGTCCCGCACGAGACGGCGGTTGCGGTGCAACGTGCGAAAGAAGCCGCAGGCCGGCTCGTGGCGGTCGGGACGACCGTGGTCAGGGCACTGGAGAGTTCTGTCGATGCGGCCGGACGCCCCGTCGCCTCTCGCGGCTGGACAGACCTGATCATCACCGCGCAACGTGGCGTCAAGGTCGTCGACGGCCTGCTCACCGGATTCCATGAGCCGAAGGCGACGCACCTGGTTCTGCTCGAGGCGATCGCCGGGCGCGCGCACGTGGAGCGGGTCTACCGTGCCGCGCTGGACGCCGGCTACCTCTGGCACGAGTTCGGCGACCTGCACCTGATCCTGCCGGACTGACCGGAGCGTCCGGCGAAGCATTCCCCATGACGTTCCTCGTGGCCACCGACCAGGCATTGTTGATCGCGCGCCGCGCCTCGCAGTGGTCGGTTGAGGAGCATCTGCGTGGCCACTCACCCGAGTGTGTGGCCGTTGATCCGATCAATCCCTCGCGCGTGTACTGCGGGACCTGGGGCCGCGGGGTTTGGCGCAGTGACGACGCCGGCGGGAAATGGGAACCTGTCGGAGCAGGCATTGCTCATCCTGAGATCACGGCCGTCGCGGTCAGTCCGCTGGAACGGCGCAGCCGGCTCGGCGTGGTGTATGCGGGGACGGAGCCCAGCGCGGTGTTCCGCTCCGACGATGGAGGCGACACCTGGGGCGAGTTGCCGGGACTGCGGTCGCTCCCCTCGGCGCGGACGTGGAGTTTCCCACCTCGTCCCGACACGCACCACGTGCGGTGGATCGAACCCGATCCCGCCGTTTCCGGTAGGGTCTTTGTCGCCATCGAGGCCGGGGCGCTCGTGCGGACACTCGACAGTGGACAGACGTGGACGGATCGCGTGCCGGGTGGTCCCTACGACACGCACACCGCGGCTACCCACCGGCTGGCGCCGGGGCGAGTCTACTCAGCGGCGGGAGATGGATATTTCGAAAGTGAAAATGCAGGGGACGAGTGGGCGCGTCGCGTTGATGGGCTGCGGCACCGCTATATGGTGGGGGTGGCCGTCGACTCGGGCGATCCAGAGACCGTTTTCGTCTCGGCCGCCGACGGGCCCTGGGTCGCCTACAGCCCGCGAAATGCCGAGGCGTACGTCTACCGCAAGGCAAAGCGCCGCGCCTGGGAGCTGGCGATGGAAGGACTGCCCGCCGCCCGGGGGACCACCGCGAGCCGCTTTGCGACGCATCCCCAAGAGCCGGGCGTGATCTACGCGGCCAATAATCGGGGCGTGTTCAGCTCAACCGATGCGGGACGCACCTGGAAGGTGCTCGAGATCCCCTGGCCGCAGCACTTCTTCACGCATGGTGTGGAGGCGCTGGTCGCTCTTCCGGACTGAGCTGATCCCTCTAAACGCCGAATCCATTCACCCCGTCGATTTCTCCAGTCGGCAGCCCCAGATCTCCAACGGGCCGTGAATCTCCTTGAAGGAGGGGACAGTCCCCTCCTTCTCGCACCCCTCTCACCCTGCTGGAAGGAAGATAGGGTAGCGCCCGGTGAACTGACTTCCACCGCCGTCTTGTGACGAGCCAGGGGCATTGAACGGAGATCGCTACCCGAGGGAGGGGAACGCAATGCGGACGGGCGCGCGTGTGATCGGGGCCCCCGGAATTTCGCTCCGGCGAATTTCTGGGGTGATCATCGGTACGAGTCTCGTGGTGCTTTTGCTGGCCGGATTCATCGTCACTCCGGGTGGCTCGACTTGGGCACTCGGGGCGGCTGTTCCGATCAAACTGGGATGGGTGGGCCCGCTGTCGCCTCCGGGTGACTACGCCCAGGGGGAGATCCTCAAGAACGCGGGGATCATGGCGACGGAGGAGATCAACGCCCGCGGCGGCGTGCTGGGCCGGCCGGTCGAGGTGGTTTACGAGGACACGTCAGGGCGGCCAGAGCAGGGCACCGCGGCGATGGAACGCCTCCTCACCCAGCAGCGCGTCGTGGCCGTCTTCGGCGAATACCACAGCTCCGTGGCCCTCGCGGAGATCGAGCTGGCGCATATCGCCGGGATTCCGTGGGTTGGTGTCGATGTCTGGGCCAACAAGATCACGGGGCTGGGCTATCCGGAGGTCTTCCGGGTGGCCCCGACCAACGCGCTGATCATGACGCAGATCGGCGGCTGGCTCGTGGCAGCCGGGTTCAAGAACGTCGCCATCCTTCAGGAGAAGACAGACAGCGGCATCAATGCCCGCCAGACCCTGGAGCCGATCCTGTCCGCGAAGGGGATCAAGTACGACGTCGTCGAGACCGACCTCAACACGACGGACTTCACTGCCCAGATCCTCCGGTTCAAGAGCCAGACCCCGCCTTATGACATGCTGCTGACGCTGTTCTCCGGCTCGGCCGCGTACACGGTCGTGAGCCAGGCCAGCAGCCTGGGATTTGCGCCCACCGCCCGCACGGCCATCTACAACTGGGGCGGCCCCGCCCTCGATCCGACGTTCTGGAAGAACGTGCGCGAGGCCGGGATCGGTCTCGCCTCCGAGAACGTGGGGCTGCCCAAAGTAAAATGGAATGCGAAGACAAATGCCTTCGTGGAGACGTTCCACAAGCGGTACGGGTTCGATCCGACGCCGCAGGCCATGGAAAACTACGACGCGGAATGGCTGATTGTCGACGGGATTCAGCGCGCCGGGACCACGAGCAGCCGGGCGCTCATCGCGGCCCTGGAGAAGACGACCTGGGTCGGGACGCGAGGGAAGTACGCGTTCTCGAAGAGCCACGAACCCGACTGGGCGTTCCACCAGTTCATGGACGCGCCCGTGCACATCATCCAGTACGACCAAATGAACCAGTCGCCGCTGGACGCGCCGGTCGTGTGGCCGCGCAGCCTGGCGACCGTGGACTACGTGTACAAGCCGCGGCCGTAACAATGCCTTGGGAGGCGGTAGGGACAGAGGCGTGACACGGCGCCGGAGATAATGGACTACGCGCTCGTCCAGGCGGCGAACGGGCTCGTCCTGGGGATCATCTTCGCGGTGATCGCCGTCGGGCTGACGCTTGTCTTCGCCGTCTTGAAGATCGTCAATTTTGCCCACGGCGAGCTGTACATGATGGGCGGATATTTCGCCTACTATGCGATCGAGCTGCTGGGCCTGTCTCCGTTTCCTGCGCTCGCCGCGGCGATCGCGGCGAGCTTTCTCCTGGCCGCCCTGCTGGAGCGGACGCTTCTCACTCCCCTGTACAGCGAGACGACAGAGCGCAAGGCCGAATACGGCATCCTGATCACCTTCGGCCTCTCCGTCGCCCTGCGCAACCTGGCCCTGATCGTCTTCGGACCATTCCCGCTGCGGCCGCCATCATTTGTGGCCGGCGTGCAGCAGTGGGGGCCGCTCATCCTGACCAACGATCGCCTCGTGGCCGGCGGCGTGGGCCTGCTGGTGCTGATGGCGGTCGTCTACATTATGAGCCGGACCGCGGCGGGCCACGCCCTCGATGCCGTCAGCCAGTCCCGTGAATCCGCGGCGATCGTCGGGATCGACCCGCGCCTCGCCTACACGTTGGGGTTCGGGTTAGGCGGCGCGCTGGCCGGCGCGGCGGGTGCGCTGATGGGGCCGATCTTCTCCCTGTCGCCGTCCATGGGCATCCTACCCGACACGCAGGCGTTCGTGATTGTGATCCTGGGCGGCATGGGCTCCGTGCCCGGAAGCATCGTGGCCGGAATCCTGATCGGGCTGCTGGAGAGCCTGTTTACCGCTTTTTTCCCTGACCCGACGCGGGCGCTGTCCTACTCGAATGCGTTTGGGGTGTTGATCCTGATGGTCATTCTCATCCTGCGGCCGACCGGGCTGTTGGGCCGGCGGCACATGCAGATGGAGTAACCGCGTGCGCCGCGTCCGGGTGCCCGTCGTGCTGGCGCTTGCGGCGGCGGCTGTGATCTACGCGCAGGTGGTCAGCAGCTATTGGCTGCACATCGCGATCGTCTCGATGATCTACGGCATTCTGGCCGCGAGCTGGGCGCTGCTGGCCGGTTACGCCGGGCAGTTCTCGTTCGGGCATATGGCCTTTGCTTCGCTGGGAGGCTATACATCGGCCCTTCTGGTGCAGTGGACCCATCTCCCCATCCCGCTGGGCATGGCGAGCGGGACCGTGGTGTGCGCCGTGCTGGGCAGCCTGATTGGATGGGTGTGCCTGCGGATGCGCGGGCCGTACCTGGCGATCTTCACCCTGGCCTTCGCGGAGATTGTCCGCATTATCTTACTCACCGAGTATGCGGTGACCAATGGACCGGCAGGGCTGCGCGTGCCGCACCTCCTCGGGACCCCGGCGAAACTGCCCTACTACTACATTGCGCTTGGACTGCTGGCGGTGTGTCTGGTGACGATGTCCGCGCTCGCGCATTCGCGATGGGGGTTCTTCTTCCGCGCCATCCGCGAGGATGAAGAGGCCGCTGCGGCGTCGGGCGTGCACGTGGTCCGCGCCAAGATGTATGCCTTCGCCGCCGCCAGCAGCTTCGCCGGGCTGGCCGGCGCATTCTACGCCCACTACATCGGCATCCTGACCCCGGAGCTGGGCTCCCCTGACCAGATGGGCCTCGTGGTGGCGATGGCGATCCTCGGTGGAATCGAGAGCCTTCCTGCGGCGGTCGGCGGCGCGGCCGGGGTGGAAACGCTGCAGGAGGCGCTGCGCAGCGCGGGCGCCTGGCGGTTTGTGCTCTTTGGGGTGCTGCTGCTGGTGACGATGCGCTTCTTCCGCAATGGGCTGCTCCAGCCGGCCTGGCAGCGGCTGATGCACGCCGGCGCCAGCGAGGGCAAAGTGACGTGACGGATTCCCCGGTCCCCGACGAGACCCTGATCCGTGCCGACGCGGTGCACAAACGGTTCGGGGGGATCACGGCCGTTGATGGCGTGGTCTTCGCCGCGCGCCGGGGGGAATTGGTAGGCCTCATCGGCCCCAACGGGTCGGGGAAGACGACGCTGGTGAACCTGCTGACCGGCCATCTCGCGCCCGACTCGGGGGAAATCTTTCTTGGCGGACATCAGGTGACGCACCTGCCGGCGTATCGGCGCGCGCGCTACGGGGTCGGCCGGACATTCCAGATGTCGCAGTTGTTCCGCCGGATGACAGTGCTGGAGAACATGCTGGTGCCTGGGCTGACATTCCCGCACCTCTCCCGGGAGGTCATCGCCGCGCGGGCCCGGGCCCATCTCCGGTTCCTCGGACTGAACCACCTGGAGACCCTGCCCGCCAGGAGCCTCTCAGGCGGACAGCAGAAGCTGTTGGAACTCGGCCGCGCGTTGATGCTCGACCCCACGCTGCTCCTGCTCGACGAACCATTCGCGGGGGTGCACCCCACCCTGCGAGACGGGATCATCGAACGGATCCTCCAGCTGCACGCATCGGGGCGCACATTCCTCATCGTCGACCATGATATTGAAGCCATTCAGCAACTCGCCACGCGGCTCGTGGTCATGGCGCGGGGCCGCGTGATTGCCGATGGGTCGCCCGCAGACGTACGCGGAAACCGGGCCGTGCTGGCCGCCTACGCGGGGACGTAGGTGACCACGTTGCTCGCGGCCAGGAATCTGGTAGCCGGCTACCTCCCGGGGATCGACATCCTGCAGGGGGTCTCGGTTGATGGCGTGCGCGGGCAGGTGCGGTGCATTCTCGGTCCCAATGGGACCGGGAAGTCCACGCTGCTCAAAGTCTTGTTTGGGCTGATTCCGCCTCGCGCCGGTGAGATCCATCTGGCCGGGGACCTCCTGCGGGGGGCGAGCCCGCATACGATGGGACGGCGGGGCGTCGCCTACCTCCCGCAGCGGCCCAGCGTCTTTCCATTCTTGTCCGTAGAGGTCAACCTGCGCCTCGGCACCTGGTCGTACCGGCGCATGCCGGGGCGGGTCGAGGACAGCGTGCAGCGGGCGTTCGAGCGGTTTCCCATCCTCTGGGAAAAACGACGGCAGCCCGCCGGCACCCTCAGCGGCGGCCAGCAGCGGCAGCTCGAGGTGGCGCGCAGCCTGATGACCGATCCCGGCCTCATCCTCGTCGACGAACCCACGGCGAGTATCGAGCCGCGGGTCGCCGCGCAGACCTATGCCCTGATCAAAGAACTCGCGGTGGCCGGCAAGGCGGTCCTGCTGGTCGATCAGAACATTAGGGGGGCGCTGGAGATCGCCGACTACGTGTATGTGATGCGCACCGGCGCGCTGCTGACTGAAGGTCCTCGCGGGGAGTTCGGCGGCGACACCGAGGCGCTGGTGGCGCGCTGGCTCTACGCG
The DNA here is from genome assembly GCA_005882295.1 of Candidatus Segetimicrobium genomatis. Lineage (GTDB taxonomy): Bacteria > Sysuimicrobiota > Sysuimicrobiia > Sysuimicrobiales > Kaftiobacteriaceae > Telluricultor. The sequence continues at coordinate 13,092 of VBAI01000016.1, forward strand.
AGCGACAGGACGGCGGGCCAGGCGGAAGGGGGACACTGATGCGCGCCATCGTGCTGCCCGAGCCCGGTGGGCCACTGCGCGTGGAGGACATCCCGCGGCCCTCGCCGCGCGCCGGCGAGGTACTGATCCAGGTGGCCGCCTGCGGCGTCTGCCACACTGACCTGCACGTCATGAAGGGCGAGGTGCGCTTCCCTACGCCGGCCGTGCTGGGTCACGAGATCTCAGGGACTGTGGCCGCATTTGGCCCCGGCGTCGCCGGCCCGCCGGTTGGCACGCCCGTGGTTTGCGCCTTTATCATGCCCTGCGGCACCTGCGCGTATTGCGCGCAGGGGAGAGATGATCTGTGCGTGACCTTCTTCGAGTTCAACCGGCTGCGGGGTCAGCTCTATGACGGCACGACCCGGCTCGCCAGAGCCGACGGCACTCCCTTGGCGATGTACAGCATGGGCGGCCTGGCAGAGTACGCGGTGGTGCCCGCCACCGACGTATTTGCCCTCCCTGCTGACATTCCCCTGGCAGAGGCCAGCATTCTCGGCTGTGCCATGCTCACCGCCTACGGCGCGGTCCGGCATCAGGCCGATCTGCGGGCAGGCGAGGCGGTGATGGTGGTGGCGGCGGGAGGCGTGGGTTCCAACATCATTCAAATCGCCAGGGCGTGTGGGGCCGCGCAGATCATCGCCGTCGACGTGCGTGCGGACAAACTGGAGGCCGCCCGGAAAGTAGGCGCGACGCACGTGATCGATGCGTCCCAGGAGGAAGTAGCACCCGCCGCCATGGAAATCACCGGCGGTCGCGGCGTGGATGTCGCGTTTGAGGCGCTGGGGAGGCCGCAGACGATTCTGCACGCCTTCGGGGCGGTCCGCGACGGCGGGCGGGTCGTCGTCGTGGGGATCGCCGCGGGTGACACCGCGGTGCCGATTCCCATCACGCGGCTGGTGCGCCGGGGCGTGCGCGTCATCGGGTCCTACGGGGGCAGGGTCAGGACGGATGTGCCGGCGATCCTGCGTCTGGTGGAGCAGGGTGCGATCGCCCCGCAGCGGACCATCACCAGGCGGTACGCGCTGGCCGAGGCGCCCGACGCCTATGCCGCGCTCGACCGGGGTGAGATCATCGGCCGGGCGATTGTGGTCTGTGACCAGAAAGAACGTTCCGAGGTTGACGATGGGGAACGTCGGAGGGGTGCGCGTGGCTGACTCATCGGTGGACCTCCGCGGGAGGACCGCGATCGTCACGGGTGCCGCAAGCGGCATCGGCCGCGCCATCGCCGGGATGCTGGCATCGCACGGGGCGGCGGTCGGTGTGTGTGACCTGCACGAGGTGGGAGCCCGCACGGTGGCCCAGGAGATCGAAGCGGCCGGCGGCCATGCGATCCCGGTGCGGGCTGATGTGAGCCGTCCGGACGACGTCGAGGCCATGGTCGCCGCGACAGCGCGCGAGTTCGGCGGCCTGGACATCCTGGTGAACAACGCGGGCCTGCAATTCATCTCGCCGGTGCACGAGTTCCCGGTGGACAAGTGGAATCTGCTCGTGGGGGTCATGCTCACCGGGACGTTCCTGTGCACCAGGTACGCGCTGCCGTCCATGATTACTAGACGCTGGGGCCGGGTGATCAACATCTCCTCCATCCACGGGCTGGTCGCCTCGCCGTTCAAGAGCGCCTACATTGCCGCCAAGCACGGCATCATCGGATTGACCCGCACCGTGGCCCTGGAAGTCGGCGAGTACAACATCACCGCCAACGCCATCTGCCCGTCTTACGTACGCACGCCGCTGGTGATGGGCCAGATTGCCGAGCAGTCGAAGGCACATGGGATTCCGGAGGCAGAGGTGGTCCAGAAGATCATGCTGGCCCCGGCGGCGGTGAAGCGCCTGCTGGAGCCCGACGAGATCGCGGCGTTTGCGCTGTATCTGTGCAGCGAGCACGCGGCGGGGATGACCGGCGGCGTGTATCCGATCGACGTCGGGTGGACCGCGCGCTAGATGGACATCTTCCTCGCCCAGCTGCTCAACGCGCTGCTCTACGCCGCCGTCCTGTTCCTCATTGCCGGCGGGCTCAGCCTGATCTTCGGCGTGATGCGGATCGTCAACCTGGCCCATGGCAGCCTGTATGCGCTGGGCGCGTACGTCATGGCCTGGGGGCTGGGACGGCTGGCCGGCGAGTCGGGATCGGAGCCCGTCTACCTCATTGCGCTCCTGCCCGTCGCCGCGGTGGCCGTCGGCGCGACGGGCGCCGTCGTGGAGCCGATATTGCTGCGCCCCCTGTACGCCCGGGCCGAGGAGTATCAGTTGTTGCTGACCTTCGGCCTGCTGCTGATTCTGGAGGACGCAATGCGGTATATCTGGGGCCCGACGCCGCTGACGGCCAGTCCGCTGTGGGCCGCGTTCGGCACGCTGCACCTGATGGGCGCCACCTACCCCCGCTACAACGTGGTCGTGATCCTGCTGGGTGTGCTGACGGCGGTCCTGCTCTGGGCGTTTGTCTTCAAGACCCGCTTTGGGGTGATGCTGCGCGCCACCTCCCAGAACCGGCGCATGGCCGCCGCGCTGGGCATCAACGTTGGCGGCGTCTATGTCCAGGCATTCGCCCTGGGCTGCCTGATGGCCGGGCTGGCCGGCGCCGTGATCGTCCCGATTCAGGGCGCGGTGCTGGGGATGGGCGTGGACGCCCTGGTGCTGGCCTTCGTGGTGGTCGTGATCGGCGGCCTGGGAAGTCTCGACGGCGCGCTCGTCGGCGCGCTGATCGTGGGCGTCGTGCGCACCGTCGCCATTCAGTACTTCCCTGAACTGGAACTGGCCGTGCTCTACCTGATCGCCGCGGTGGTGCTGATCACGCGTCCCGCCGGCCTGCTGGGGCGGGCATGAGCGAGAGCGAGCATTCTCCTGACGCGGCGGTGACCCTGGCGCCGGCCCGAGCCGTCCCCCGAATCAGGGCGGTGCCGTGGTTTGCGGTGGCCCTGGCGCTGCTGGCCCTGGTCCTTCCGTTTCTGGAAGGCGTGCCCCTCATCGGCTGGCTCGCGTCTCCCTTCCAGCGGATCCAGCTCACCTATGGGCTGGTGTTCGGCATCGCGGCCCTGGCGTTTAATCTGCTGCTGGGCTACACGGGGCTGCTGTCGTTCGGTCACGCCGTGTTCTTCGGCAGTGCCGCGTACGCCACAGGATTGCTGGTGAAATATCTGCACGTGTCCTCGATGGAAGGATTCTTGCTGGCGGGATGCGTGAGCAGCCTCGTGCTGGCAGCGGGCTTCGGGGCAGTCTGCGTACGGTACACGCGAATCTTCTTCTCGATCCTGACGCTGGCGCTGTCCCAGGTCGTGTGGGCGCTGGCGCTCAAGTTTTTCTGGATCACCAATGGGACCGACGGGCTGCGCATCCCCACCCCCACGTTGCTCCTGGGGCTGGTGGGGGTCCCAGACGACAAGGTGAGGTTTCTCTCGTTCACCTACTACTATTACGTGCTGGCGGTCTTCTTCATCTGCATGGTGGCGTTGGGGATGATCGCCGCATCGCCGTTTGGGAAGGCGCTGCAGGCGATCCGCGATAACGAGATCCGCGCCCAGTTTGTCGGCATCGAAGTCTGGCGGTACCGCTGGTCCGCCTTCGTCGTCTCCGGTGCCTTCACCGGTGTGGCCGGCACGCTGTTCGCCCCGCTGAACGGTCTGACCACGCCGGACATTCTGCACTGGACCTTCTCCGGAAAGATTGTGTTTATGACCGTGTTGGGCGGGTTCAAGAGCTTCAGCGGCCCCATCCTGGGCGGGGTCGCGTACAACTACCTGGAGACCTATGTCATCAAGACCACGGAGTACTGGCAGATGCTGCTGGGGATCATCCTGGTGGCCCTGGTGCTGGTCATGCCGCAGGGCATTATCGGCGCGCTGGGCTGGATCATCCATCGCCGATCCGGGCGCCGCTGAGATGTCACTGTTGCTCGCGCAGGGCCTGCGAAAGTCGTTCGGCGAGACCCGCGCCGTCAACGGGGTGGACTTCCGCGTGGAGCCCGAGGAGCTCATCTCGCTGGTCGGATCGAACGGCGCGGGCAAGACGACGCTGGTCAACCTGCTCAGCGGGCTGCTGCGGCCCGACGCGGGGCAGATTGCCTTCGACGGGGCCGATATCACGGCGTTGTCGGTGGGAGCGCGGATTCGGGCCGGGATCGCCCGCAGCTTTCAGCTAGTGAATCTGTTCGACCAGCTCAACGTGCTGGACAACGTCCGGCTGGCGATCTTTTCACGCGACGGGGTGACCCGCCAGCCGCTGCGGCTGGCCGAACGAGACACACGCGCCAGGAACGAGGCTATGGAGATCCTAGGGGAGTTCGGCCTGGAGAGCAAATGGGACACGCCGGCCGCTGGATTGGCGCAGGGGGAACGGAAGCTCCTCGACGTGGCCGTCGCCTATGCGCTGCGCCCGAAGCTCATCCTGCTGGACGAGCCCACCAGCGGCGTCGGCACGCGCGAGAAGGGCGTCATCATGGAAGCTATCGCCTCGGTCGTGCGGGAGCGCTTTCTTGCCGCGGTGATCGTCGAACATGATATGGATGTGGTGTTCACCTATTCCGACCGCATCGTGATGATGCACCAGGGCGCCGTGCTGGCCGAGGGGACCCCCGACCAGATCCGTGCCGATGAGCGCGTGTCGGCGGTGCTGCTGGGGAAGGGCTGAGGCATGGGCGGCGGAGAGGTGCTGGAAGTCACCCACTTGATCACAAACCGCGGCCGTGCCCGCATCCTCCGCGACGTGTCGCTCGCGGTGCGCGAGAATGAGGTGGTGTGTCTGGTGGGGCGGAACGGCGCCGGGAAGACGACCACCATGGACAGCATTATGGGGCTGCTGCCGGTGCGGGCCGGGGCGGTCCGGTTGCGCGGGCAGGAGTTGACGAAGCTCCCGGCTCACCAGCGCGCGCAGCGGGGCATCGGCTACGCGCCTGAGGATACCGGAGTCTTTCCCGATCTCACGGTGAATGAGAATCTGCGGATCGCGCAGTGGCTGGGGTCACACCAGAACTTCACCCGACGAAATTCTGGGGGCGCCCAGGGAGTCAGCGATCCGGCGGCGAGCATCGATGACCTGTTCCCCGAACTCCGGGCGCTGCGCAGCCGGCAGGGCCTCTACCTCAGCGGCGGGGAGAAGAAGATGGTGGCCATCGCCCGGGCGATGATGCTCCGCCCGTCGGTGCTGCTGCTGGATGAGGCGTTCGAAGGACTGGCGCCCGCCGTGGTCACGCGTTTCGCTGAGGCGGTGGCGCGCATTAAGGGCCTCGGCATCTCGCTGTTGATTGCCGAGTCCAACATCATGACGGCGTCGCGCGTCGCCGAGCGACTCTACGTCATGGACAGAGGGGAAATCCTCTTCGAAGGCACGCCGTCTGACGCATTTGCCAACCAGGAGGTCATGCGTACGATCAGAGGATAGAAGAGGGCGCGGCAGCGCCCAACCGCATTTCCCTCTCCCAGGTGGGAGAGGGGTAAGGGGTGAGGGGGCGAGAGTTAGATGGCAAGAATGCTTCAGGCCACGGTCCGGGCAATCCGCCGACGCGCCGTCGTCTTTGTCCTCGTCGTGGCGGCGATCGCGGCGCTCAATCTGGTGCTGCCGCCGCTGGTGCTGTCGGTGGCCCGCAAACCCTACGACTATTTCTCCATCAATCCGTGGCTACACAATCTCCCGTCCTGGCTTGCATCCGGTGAGGCCACTGCGAGCCGCAAGGTCGACTTTGTCTGGAATGTGGCGGTGCTGTGGTTCGTCGCCTCCGGAGAGTATGATGCGGCGGAGTGGGGGTTTACCGTCACGGTCGCTGATATCGCGCGCTGGGCTCTGATGGGTGTGCTTTTCGGCGCCTATTTCACCCTGTGGCTAGAGCGCCGCACGCAACTCGAGCGCCCGGGCGTTGCGGCCGCATTTCAAAAGGGTCAGACCCCTTTGAAGAGCGGCAGGCCGTGGTCACGCGGCGGAGTGGTGGGCACACTGTTGAGCACGCTGGGGTTCACCACCATGCCGTGTAGCGTGGTCGGGTGCGGCGCGCCTGTGCTGCCGGTGGTGGGGCTGGCGCTGACCGGCCTGTCGAGCGGGACGATCGCGCTGCTCTCCGGCGCGTCGCGGTTTCTCGTCTGGATCGTGCTCGCGGGCGTGGCCGCGAGCACGGCCGTGCTGGCCAGGCAGGTGACTGACCACCGTGATCCATCTCCGCGATTTTGAAAACCGTCCGTACGCAGAATCTTCTGCCGCCTTCCGCTGGCAGGTGCCGTCCCGCTACAACATCGGGATCGATGTATGCGACCGTTGGGCGGTGCCGCATCCCGACCGGCCCGCCATTATGTTTGAGACAGAGGACGGCGTCGCCGGGCGGTGCACCTACGGCGCGTTGCGTGACATCTCGAATCGTCTGGCCAACGCGCTTCTGGCCCAGGGGGTCGGGCGAGGGGACCGGGTCGCCGTTATCTTGCACCAGCGGGTGGAAACCGCCGCCGCCCACATCGCGATTTACAAGCTGGGCGCGGTCGCCGTGCCACTGACGCGAATGTTCGGACCCGACGCGCTCGCCCACCGTCTGGCAAACAGCCGATGCGTCGTGGCGATCGCCGACGGCATGGTGGTTCCGCGGTTGGTCGAAGTGGGCGACCGGCTGCCCGATCTGCAGGCCGTGATCGTGGTCGTCCCCGAGCGCGCCGGCGGGCTGCCGCCGCGGAGCGAGACCGGACTCCGCCGGTACCTGGAGTGGGACGATGTCCTCAATCGGGCGTCGCCGGCCTTTGCGCCGCGCGCCACGTCGCCCGACGATCCCGCGCTCATTATCTATACATCGGGCACGACCGGTCCGCCCAAGGGCGCGCTGCATGGACACCGCATCCTCCTCGGTCACGTCCCGTCCTTCCAGCTGTACTTCGACTTCGTGCCACAAGGCGGGGAGGTGTACTGGACGCCCGCGGACTGGGCCTGGATCGGCGGATCGTACGACCTCCTCTTTCCGGCGCTGCGCTATGGCGGTCCGGTCGTCGCCCTGGAGACGGCAAAGTTCGATCCACAGCGGGCGTGGCATCTGATGGCCCGCCACGGCGTCACCCACACCTTCCTCCCACCCACGGCGCTGAAGATGGCGATGCAGCTTGCGCATCCCTCGCAATTCGGTCTGCGGCTGCGGGCGATCATGAGCGGCGGCGAACCCGTCAACCCCGTGATCCTGGAATGGCGCGACCGCGAGCTCCCGGGCGTCCCGGTCCACGAGATCTACGGTCAGACTGAGGCCAATCTGGTCTGCGGGAACTGTTCACGGCTCTTTCCGGTACGGCCGGGGTCGCTGGGGCAGGCCTTTCCCGGCCACACCGTCGCCGTCTTGGATGCAGACGGCCAGCCTGTGGGACCCGGGGTGCTCGGAGAGATCGCGGTGAGGGGGGATGGCGATCCCGTTGTGTTTCTGGAGTACTGGGAGAATCCAGACGACACGCGGGCGAAGTACCACGGGGGGTGGCTGCGGACCGGGGACATGGCCCACCGCGATGTGGACGGCTACTTCTACTTTGAGGGTCGGACAGATGACGTGATCAACAGCGCCGGCTACCGGATTGGGCCGGCAGAGGTGGAAAGCGCGCTGCTCACCTATCCTGCGGTCGCCGAGGCGGCCGCCGTGGGAGTGCCGGATGCGCTGCGCGGGCAGATCGTCAAGGTCTTCGTGAAACTGCGCGCGGGCTACTCGCCATCCCCGCAGCTGGCGGCGCAGATTCAAGAGCACGTCAAGACGCGCTTGGCCGCCTACGCCTATCCCCGCAGCGTCGAGTTTCTCAGTGAGCTGCCGATGACCACCACCGGCAAGATCCGCCGGTCGGAGCTGCGGGCCAGGGAAGCCGCCCGCTAACGGCGCGGCAGGGCAACCATCGTGACGGCTGGGACGGTTTCGTTCTCGGCCACCACGATGGTCAGGATGACGCTGGATCGGGCGAGCCGTTCGGGAATCTGCAGGGTGAACGCGTTCCCGGCCGCATACTCGATGCGCCCACTAGCGATGATCTGTCCATCCGCGCGCACGACGACATAGTGGCATTGCGGCTTCCCATCGTGGACGGCGGTGAACGCCTGCTCCGGGGAGGGTGGTTTGCCCAGCGGCTCCCGCACGATCTCGAAGCTGCGCGAGAAGCGCACCACGCGTTCCAGATCGGCGCCAACCTCCAACTGTCCGGGCCGGTTCGTGACCGTGGTCACGTACCCGTGGTGGGGAATCGCATAGCGGTCGTAGGTCCCCAGCGTGAGCGGATAGCTCAAATCGCGGAAGACCGTCAGGATGGCGCCATGGTCCGTCCAGGAGGTCAGCTGATAAGGCCCGTTGGTGACCAGCCAGTGCCCGCGGGCGAGATAGAAGGCACGCAGGGCCCGCCAGCGGGCGCCAGCTTCCGCGGGCGTCACGAAGGCCTCCAGTCCCGCCGGCCGGTAGTCCTGCGCCGCAAACGCATCCACCAGGCCCAGCAAGCGCTCGTTCATGCCGCGATCGCGGACGACGTCCAGCCAGGGAAGACCGCGTGACGCCGCCTCCGCTTCAGAAAGCGCCGCCAGGCCGCGGCGCGCGGCTTCTTCCATCAGGGTCAGCACTGTCCACGGCACCGCGCTCCAGGCAGGCGCGAGCGCCGCCGCCTGCTCCGCATCACGGGGGAAGTGCCGCAGGTAGACTTCGATGACCGGCGCCTGCCATGCCAGGTCCACGCCCCACAGTTGTTTGGTGATCTTTGTGATGCCGGCCACGCGGAGTCCGGCCAGCGCCGCGCGCATCGGAGCCGTGGCGGCGGCGACGGCGCGGTCGGCGGTGGCAAACGCGCTGATGTACGGATAGATGGCATCGGCCGCCGTCATCGTTGTCCCGTCATGAAAATCAGACGGGCGCAACGTGTACGTGATTTTGACCGCGGCCTGCGCCCTGGGGGAAACCGGCCGCCACCTGCCGTCTGAGCCGGGCATCAGCGCACCGGCAGGGACCCGGTCGACCGCGTCCATCGTCCACGTCACCCGGTTGGCCATCCATCCGCTGCGGTATGGGGCGGGCAGCAGGGCAGGATCGCCGACGGCCTCCCACAACATCCGCCCGAACGCGTCGGTGAACCCGGCCAGCGGATTCCAGGCGGCGGTGGCTGCCGCACTGATCCTCATGCGCAGCACGCCATTCCAGGGGAAATCTTTCAGCCTCACGGTGCGGAAGAAAATCGCGGAATTCAGCCCAGTCTGCCCGTCGTAGCCGACGTTGTCAATCCCGTTTGAGAAGTCAGTGGTGAACGGCTCGCGCCGCACGGTGTAGCCGAGCACCACACGCTCGCAGGTGCTTCGCAACAACGAGACGAGCTGCCGCTCGAGGTTCACGCGTTCTTCAACGGTCGCTGTCGCGCCGGCCGTGAGGCGATGGTAGAGCCCGGCGGCCTGCGTGCGGACCTGTGGATCGGAGACGGCGCCGGCCATCAGCCGGTACGCGTGAAACCATCCCTCCCGGCTCCAGGGCGGCGCGGGCCGGCCCGCCAGGGGGAGGGCGGTTTCCGGCACGAGGCTGTCGAGGCGAACCTCCTCCAGCACCGCCTGCCCGCCTCCCTCCACCACAACCGGCGCACCGGGCATCAGGCGCGCCGCGGTCCCGGAAGCATCGATCGTCAACGCGGTCGGCCACGCCGTCGTGGCGTCCGCGGCGACGGCACGCTGCGCGTCCACAGCGCGATCGTAATGGTAGAGGTAGTCGCCGTGATACGGCGTCACAGGATACGGATAGACAACGAACCCGCCGACAGTGCGATCAAGCCGGCGCGCGACGTCGCGGGCGAGTACGCACCGCTGCGCCGGCGCGATGGAGTGGATGGCCTCACGGCTGAAGGTGAGCACGACATACCCACCCCAGGAGGCCGCCGCAGCCATCTGCGGAGGGAGCGCGCCGCCAAACGGGTCGGTGCCTGGGGTGGCGTGCGTCAGCCCAGTGCGCAGCGCCTCCGCAGCGCCGCCGGCGTCGGACACTGTCAGCTGGATTTCGTGGGGATAAAACGACGGGTAGTAGGGAAGTTCGTGGCCGGCCCGGACGGGGATGCTTCCCGCGAACAGAATCAGGAGGCTGGCGGCCAGCGAGAAGATCCGGAGGGCGGGCCGTACTTCACCCGCCCTCCGCACGACGACTGGCCGGTTACGATCGGACTTTTGGCCAGGTCTGCTCAATCCAGGTATACGTTGATGTCGGCTCACCCTTGGGCCATCCGGGCGGCGCCGTAATATTCCGGATGGGGATCGTCACCATCCGGTTGGGATCGAGAACCAGGAACGGAAGGTTCTTTTCATCGTAAGCGAATCCGGTCACCGTGTCCTTGTAGGCCTGGTGGTTGTCGGGCCGGATCTGAATATATCCCGCCGGCGATTCCCAGGAGAGGCCTTCGAGCTCGTAGATGATGGCGTCATCGTCCGGCCATCCGCCGGCGAGCCGGTTGGCGCGTGCGATGGCCATGCGGAGCATGTGCACCGCCGTGTAGGCCCCCTCGGCCTCGAAGTTAGGGTATTCCTTCCACCGGTTGTAGTACTTGCGCACGAACAGGTTGTTGATCGGCCACTTGTTGCCCGGCGGGAAATTCCAGTAGTAGTTGGCGTGGACCCCGGCGATGACGCCCTGCGGGTGGTCCTTGCCGATGGCATGCGGCGCGACCCCAAAGGCGATCGTGCTGGCGAACTTCATCTTTTCAAACAGCCCGTAGCCCAGGGCCTGCTTGTAGAAGGCGATGTAGTCGCCACCCCAGACCGATGACACCAGCAGGTCCGGTTTGGCGGAGATCGTCTTCGTGATGTGCGCGGTGAAGTCGGTGGTGCCCAACTTCGGCCATGCCTCCGAGACGACTTCCGTGTCGGGCAGCAGTTTGCCGATGGCGATGCGGAAATGGTCGAAGGCGTTGCGACCATAGGAGTAGTCCGGGCTGATGAAGGCGAGTTTGCGGACGTCCGGCCAGGTCATGGCCACGGCCATCGCGCAGGTAACGCCGTCTGCCGACTGGATGTTGGTGATGCGGAAGACGTACTTGGGATTCGGCACCGCCTTGTCAAACAGGAAGTCGGTGCAGCCGTCGGCAAAGAGCGTGAGGACTTTGAGGTCCTCCGCCACCGGGCCCAGCGCGGGCGTGTTGCCGCTCGAGGTGATGCCGGTGAAGCAATCGATCTTCGCCTCGAGCTTCATCCGTTTGAACTCCTTCACATTCGCGTCGGTGCCCGCGGCTTCGTCGGCCGTGATGGTCTCGATCTTGCGTTTGCCGAGGAGCCCGCCCTCGGCGTTGATCTCCTCGGCGGCCAGGATGTGGCCTTTCAGCATTGGCGCGCCCAGCACCGCCGCTGCCCCCGACAGGAACGTCATGTGGCCGATTTTGTAGGGGGTATCGGGAATGTTCCCCTTCGGCGGCGTCTGCGCCGCGGCCCGCTGCGGGACCAAAGCCCCGGCGGCCATGCTCCCCAGCGCCGCCGCCCCAACGGTCGCGCCCACCTGCTTGAAAAACTCTCGACGACTGACTTCACGCTCAGCCATCTTGTGTTCCCTCCTCACGAGTCCGACCGGCACGTTGTTCTCCACCCCACGCGACCATACCTCCCAGCCGGACACGACCGCGCCAGGAGCGTCTCAATGCCCGAGATCGTCGCGCGTGAACGCCGTCGACGATGACGTCAGTCGGGAGCTATCGACGTATGAACGGTCCAGGGCGGAAATGGATGCACACCCGAGGAGCCTGAGCGTCCGTTCCAAGTCATCCCGCAAGATCGCAAGTGCCCGGGCAACACCAGCTTCACCTGCAGCCGCGAGGCCATACGCGTAGGCGCGTCCGACGAGAACGGCGCGGGCGCCCAAACAAATCGCCTTGATGACGTCGCCGCCGCGGCGGATGCCGCCGTCCATCAACACCTCGACCTGGCCGTTCACCGCCGCCACAACTTCAGGGAGCGCCTGCAACGAGGCAGCCACGCTGTCGAGCTGGCGTCCGCCGTGATTCGAGACCACCACGGCCGCCGCGCCAGCATCGATCGCCCGCCGGGCGTCGTCGCCCGTCAAGACTCCTTTGATGATCGTGGCACCGGGCCAGATGCCGCGGATCCATCGCAGGTCATCCCAGGTGAGGGCAGCGCGCGCGAGCGCTGACCTGGCATCGGTGAGGGGCATCGGCCCTCGGCCTGGAATCACGACGTTCGGCAGCCTGGGGACTCCGCCGTCGAGCAGGAACTTGGTGAGCCATGCCGGATGTGCCAGCAGCTGCGGCAGGAACGGGATCTTCGCCATCAGACTGCCACCCAGCAGCGCGTTGGTCCCGTTGCGCAAATCCCGCTCACGCATTCCCGCCACGGGCGTATCAACGGTCACGACCAGGGCGGAGAAACCCGCGGCCCGCGCGCGTGCGATCGCCGCCTCGGCGGCTTCCCGGCCGCCGACCAGATAGAGCTGGTACCAGACGGGGCCGGCGGACGCCGCCTTCACGTCCTCCAGTCGGTGCCCAGAAATCGTGGAGAGCGTGTAGACCGTCCCTGCCTCCCCGGCGGCCTGTGCCGCCGCCACTTCGCCGCCGGGATGCATGAGGCGGCTGTAGCCGACGGGAGCGAGCAGAACCGGCATCGCAAGGTCGATACCCAGTACTGGGGTCCTGAGATCACAACTGGAGACGGCAACAGCCTGGCGCGGCCGGAACGTGACGCTGTGAAACGCGCGGCGGTTTTCTTGCAAGGTGGCTTCCCCTTCGGCGCCGCCGTCGAGGTAGTCGAACACCACCTTCGGGAGGCGGCTCTGCGCCAAAGAGCGCAGGTCCTCAATGTTGACGACGCGGGGAGCTCCCAGCGCCCGCGATGCCGTTGTCATCCCCAAACCCCCGCTTCGAGCCTCTGGTTGCGTTCGCCGGGTTGCTATTCTTTGCTGCCGACCTGGCCCCCTGGCTGAGACGAGCAAACCGGCGACCAGACGCTGGGCAGGCCTTGCTGCGATCACTATGGAACGATGCACGTTGCCTCGACGCACCTCCGTACCAGGAAGGGAGAGCCGATGCACTACAT
>VBAI01000139.1 GCA_005882295.1 Candidatus Segetimicrobium genomatis
TGGCGGCTGCTCGGGACCGCGAACAAGTACATCGACGAAGAGGCACCCTGGCAGGTGGTGCGGACAGATCGCGCCCGCGCAGGCACCGTGCTGTACAACACCCTCGAGGCGGTGCGCATCGCGACGATCCTGCTTTCGCCGTGGTTGCCAACCGCCACGGTACGCGTGTGGGAACAGCTTGGCATCGCGGCCTCGCTGACCACCCAGCGCCTTAACGATGCCCGGCAGTGGGGCGGACTCCCGGCCGGGACGCGGGTGAGCTCTGGGGCGCCCATCTTCCCGCGGATTGACACAAAGGTTGCCGCATCCCCGGGCGCCGCCTCGACTGGAGGGGGAGAGACCGTGAGCACGATCTCGATCGACGAGTTTCGAAAACTCGACATCCGCGTAGGCGAGGTCCTGGCCGCCACCCGGGTGGCGGGTACGGAAAAGCTCATTGAGGTGAAGGTCGACATCGGCGGCGACGTGCGGACGATCGTCACCGGGCTCGTGCCCTTGTACCAGCCCGACGAGCTGGTCGGCAAGCGCATCATCGTGCTGGCCAACCTCGAACCGCGTCGGGTGCGCGGCGTGACGTCCCAGGGCATGCTGCTGGCGGCGGAGTGGGAGGGTGAAGTGGCGCTCCTGACCGTGGAGAAGAACGCGCCGAAGGGGGCGAAGATCACTTAGAAGGAGGTGCCGCCACCTTCTGTCATCGCGAGCGTGGTAGACTTTCTGTGAGACGTGGAGTTATTCGACTCGCATGTGCATCTCGATGACGAGGCGTTTGCTGCTGATCTCGCTGCGGTGATCGATCGCGCCCGGCAGGCCGGCGTAATCGACATGGTCACGGTCGGCATCGATGTCGCGTCGAGCCGCGCCGCGGTCGACCTGGCCGGTCGATTCTCCACCGTGCACGCGGCTGTGGCCGTCCATCCCCATGAGGCCGGGCGCGCCGGGCCGAAGGCGATGGCGGACCTCGGGCCGCTGGCCGCCCACGCGAAGGTCGTCGCGGTGGGAGAGACGGGCCTCGACTACGCGAAGGACTATGCGCCACGAGAGGTCCAGCGGCGGGTCTTCATCGAGCACATCTGGCTCAGCCGCGAGCGGAATCTTCCCCTGATCGTTCACTGCCGGGAGGCGCACGCGGAGGTGCTGGAGATCCTGGAGCGCGAGCAGCCGGTCGGAGTCGTGATGCATGCCTTTTCAGGTTCCGTAGACGTCGCGCGTGCGTGCGTCGAGCGCGGGTATTTCATCTCGTTGGCCGGGCCCGTGACCTTCCGCAACGCCCGTGCGGCCGCCCAGGTCGCGCAGGAGGTGCCGTTGGGCTCGTTGCTGGTGGAAACTGACGCGCCGGTGCTGGCACCAGAGCCGTTTCGCGGCCGGCGCAACGAACCCGCCTATCTGCCGCACATCGTGCAGCGCATCGCCGACCTGCGCGGCTGCCCACCGGAGGAGATCGCGGCCGCCACCGCGGCGAACGCGCGGCGCGTGTATGCCGTCAACTAAGCGACCATGAAGCATCGTATCGCGATCGCCCTCATCGGGATGTGCATGGTCCTGCCGCGGGGTAGCGCGCCGGCCTACGCTCAGGGCGCCGATGCGGAGGAAATCCGCCTCGGGCAGGTCTACGCGCGACGACTCGAGTCGCAGTACCGGCTGGTGCAGGATGCCGGGGTGCTGGAGCGGGTCACGCGGATCGGGAAGATCGTCGCCGCGGCCTCAGACCGCCCAGGACTTCCTTACACCTTTAAGGTGCTCGATCTTGAGATCTCAAATGCCCTGTCTCTCCCCGGTGGGTTCATTTACGTCACCAGGGGGCTGCTCTCGTTTGTCCGCTCCGACCATGAGCTGGCCGCCGTGCTGGCGCATGAGATCGCCCACGCGGCGCACCGCCATCAACTGGTGATGATCGGTCGCAGCAACGAAGCCACATTCTGGACGTTGCTGGTCGCGGTCCTCAGCCGGGACGCGGCGATTGCCGCCGGGGCACAGTTAGTGAGCGTCAGCCTGCTGTCGGGATACTCGCGTGATTTGGAGCGCGACGCTGATCTGACCGCGATCGCGTATCTGGTGAAGACGCCGTACACGCCGGTGGGAGAACTGACCTTGATGGAACGCCTGGCCCGCGAGGAACAACTGAGTCCGCGGGTCGATCCCGGAGCGCTGCGTGACCACCCCACGGCGCGGGAACGTGTGGAATACATTGAAGCTGATCTGAAACGGCGCGACATTCCGATCGTGCGACGGGTGACCGCGAACTACCTGCGAGTGACGTTCCTGACGTCCGCCGTCCAGACAGAACGAGTCGGCGAGATCCTCGTCAACAACTCCTTCATCCTCCTGTTGCCTGATCCCGCCAGGGTCGGGACGGTCGTCGCGCGCCTGGAGCAGTTTTTTGACACCGACCCGGATCCCTCGGAGGTTGCCGCGTTGCGGACGCGCGATGGGTGGGATATCGTTGGCGGTCGGATGCTGCTGATGACGCTGACGCGCGCGGACGCCGAATTCATGGGCGTGCCGATGGACGACGCCGCGAGGGAGATTCAGGCCCGCCTGCAATGGGTGATCCAACAGGACCTGCGGTGGCGGCAGTTTAACGGGTAGGCGCCATGCGGCTCCACGTCGCATTCCTCCCATCGCTGATGGCACCCGGCCGTGCGGGCTGGGGTCAGGGACAGATCTGTCTCGTCGTCGACGTGATCCGCGCCAGTACCTCGCTGGTCACGATTGTGGAGCGCGGGGCATCGCGGATCCTGATCGCCGGCGACGTCAGCGCCGCACGGCAGGCGGCCGTCTCCGGGAGCGATGTCATTCTGGCCGGCGAAGAAGAGGGCCTGGCGCCGGCCGGATTTGACTACGGCAACTCTCCGGTGGAGCTGGCGCGGGCGCCGCTGCGTGGGAGGCCGGTCATGTTTGTGACGACCAACGGCACCGCGGCCATCCGGGCCGTGAAGGATGCCGATACCGTGCTCGTGGCCGCAATGCGAAACGGCGCGGCAGTATGCCGCGAAGCATGGCGGGAGGCGACGGCGCGGGGTGCCGATCTCGCCGTCGTGTGTGCCGGCCGGGAGGGCGGGTTCAGCGTCGACGACGCGTACTGCGCCGGGTACCTCGTCGACTCGCTCCTGCGCTCTGGATCGGCCGAGATGACCGACGGTGCGAGCGCGGCGCTCCGATTGTACCAGAGCGAGCCGGACACGCTGGCGATCTTCTCACAGTCAGCGGCCGGTAGGAACGTGGTCCGGCTCGGGCTTCCCGATGACGTGGCCTACTGCGCACAGCGGAACGTCTCAGACGTGGTCCCCGCGCTGGGGAGAGAACTGTCCTTGCTGGAGAGCTCCCTCCAGGTGAAGGCCGCAGCGAGAGAGAGGCCACCGTGAGGCGACGCGTGGCGCTGGTGGTCGGAAGAGCGCAGCCATGAAGATGGTACTGGTGATCTATGATGCCGGGATCGATGAAGATCTGCGGGGGGTCCTCGATGAGGCGCAGATCGATGAGTACACCAAACTGGCGGGCGCGACCGGCGCGGGCCGCAAGGGTCACCGCTTCGGCACCCCGATCTGGCCGGGAACGAACAACCTGCTGTGGATTGCGCTGCCCGACGAGCGGGTGAGCAGGCTCATCATGCAGCTGGACGCGCTCAAGAAGTCGTACCTGAAACCTCACGCCCTGCAGGTGTTCGTCTTCCCGGTGGAGGGCAACTAGATTAGCTGAGGTGCCGGTACATGAGCCAGAACGCGAGACCGGTGGCCGCCCCGCCCAGGTGTGCCAGCGCCGACACGGAGCTCGCCCCGACCAGCTCCAGGTAGACCCCCAGGAACTGCAGCAGGATCCAAAATCCGACGAAGGCGTACGCGGGGATCCTGAACCACCGGATGGGAATCAGCCACAGGCGGAACAGTACGCCCATCTTTGTTTTCGGAAACTTCAGGGCGTAGAAGGCAATGACGCCGGAGATCCCGCCGCTGGCGCCGATGAGGGGGACATTCGACCGCGGGTCCATCGCGATGTGGGCGACGTCGCCGAGGACGGCCGCGATCAGGATGAGCCCCACGTAGCGCGCCTTGCCGAGAAAATCCTCCACGTTGTCGCCAAAGACGTACAGGAAATACATGTTCCCCGCCAGGTGCCCAAAGCTGCCGTGCAGCAGGAACGACGTGAGGAAGGTGAGGCCGAAATACCGCGCGTACTGGGCGGGGATCAGGCCAAACTGCATCACCGCCGCCTCGATGCTGGCAAACGCGCGGATGCTGAACGCGCAGATGAAAGCGATGATCGCCCAGGTCAACCAGGGGACGCTGTGGAACACCGACTGCTCATACTCGACGGGCAAGCCCAGGAGCGCGGGCAGGTATTTCCACAACTCACGTGGCGCTTCGGCGCCGAAATCACGCTCGGAACGTTTGGCGATCGCCTCCCCCTGCGCCGTGGCCAGGATCTCCGTGGCCCGGTCAGGCGTCGCGCGCTCAGCCGCGGGCAGCACCTCCGGGGCGATTTGCTCGTACTCAGTCGGATCGAACCAGACGAAGCGGCACACGCGGCACACGTCGACCGCCGGGCCGGACGGGCCGCTGCTGACCTCGTGCATCAGGTCGTGGCAGGAGGGGCACGGACGGCCGCCGGCGACGCGCTGCTCGCGGGCGGCGTTCCAGATCTGATCCACCGCCGCCTGGGCGACAGTCCGCCGCAGCAGTTCTACGCCAACCGCGCGTCCGTTGCAGGTCGGACAGAACCAGTAGACGCCCTGTGGGCCGGTGCGGCGGTGCAGTGGGCGCTGATCGCGAGGGCAGGCGAACACGGCGTCCCCCCTGCCGTGCGGCTACACGTTCAGTCTGACTCGTGTGTGGGCGGATGCTCGCGGAGACGCTGCACCACGACCTCGAGCATCTTGACGGCGAGGTCGGGGTTTTCCTTCAGCAAAGCGCGAAAGTCCCACCGCACCAGCTGCAGGCAGCGCGTCCGGTCTTTGGCGGTCACCGTCGCCGTGCGGATGCGTTCTTCCATCAGGGCCATCTCGCCAAAGAACTCGCCGGGCCCCATATCGCGGATCCTGTGTCCATCGTGCGCGACTTCCACCCGGCCCTCGGCAATGAGAAAGAACCCCACCCCCGGCTCCCCCTGCTTGACAATGGCAGCGCCCGGTTCATAGACGCGCTCCTTCACGGACCGAGCGATGAACTCCAGTTCCTTCGCCGGCAGCGCGCGGAAGAGGGGCACCCTTTGAAGATAGGCCAGCGTCGCAGCAGGATCAGCCATGCTCACCCTCGGGCGAGATGGAGGTTCATTCGGCGGCTGGCGGAAACTCCCTCCTGACGGGAACCGCTTCCCCCCTGCCCCCGTTACAAGAAGGAAGAGCACGGTATGATGGATGACGAGGTGCCGCTGTGCGCGCGATCGCCGTGAGTCTCGTCAGTCTCGCCGCGTTAGGGGCGACACTCACGCCCCAGGTTTCTGCCGCCGTCCCTGAACCCGTCGTTGCGCTTACTGATGTGAGCCACGCCCTTGATGGCGACACCCTCGTCATTACCGGGTGGGTGACGAATCGGGGGGCCGGGCCGGTGCCGGGCCTGGTCATCGATGCCAGAGGGTTCTCTCCGTCAGGCGATCTGATCGCCTTCGGCAGCGACGGCATTCCGTGGGCGGTGCCTCCCGGGCGGGCCGAGCACTTCTCCGTGCTGGTGCCGGTTCTGGAGACGTTGATCCGCGACTATACGGTCGCCGTGTCGGTTCCGCGGATTCCGGCGCGCCCGCTGGCTGGTGTGCGGCGTAGCGTGGATGTGGCCCTCTACCGCGCGCTGGTGCTGTCGCGCGTGCGCATCTTTGGAGATGTCGACATCGGCCAGCTGACCCTGCGCAGTGACGTCCGCGGACTGCCCGTGGCGCAGCTGACGGTCGAGGCCACGGTCATTCTGCAGCAGCCCAAGATCAATCTCTTGCAGACACTGACGGTGACGCTGCCCGCAGACGCCAGCGAGGTGTTTGAGATCGGGGGCAAGAGAGCCGCCCTGGTCTCGCTGCGCATCGTCGACGTGCTGCTCCGCACGGCGTGGGAGTGAAAGAGACAAGGAGTCCTCCGGCGGTGTCCAGAAAGCCTGCTCCCGACTCCTGATGCGACCAGTCGTTGTCCTTTCTGAGCCCATCCACGAGGCCGGGCTGGCGGTGCTGCGGGCCGCGGCTGAGGTCCTGGTGCTCCAGCAGTCGACCCCGGCAATCCTCCGCCGGGCGATCGCCGATGCGGATGCCGTGATCGTCCGGCTGTCCCCGCTGGATGCCGAGATGATGGCCGGCGCGCCGCGGCTGCGCGTGATCGGCCGCCACGGCGCCGGGCTGGACAACGTGGATCTGGCTGCGGCGACGCAGCGGAACATCCCGGTGGTCTTCGTCCCGCGCACGCATGGCGTCTCCGTGGCGGAGCACACGATCATGCTGATGCTGGCGCTGGCCAAACATTCGCTGCGCCTTGATCAAGCGGTCCGCCGCGGGGAATTTCACCTCCGCAATCAGCTGACCGGGATGGAGCTGGATGGCAAAACGCTGGGGGTGGTTGGGCTCGGGAACATCGGCCGCATGGTCGCGGAGAAGTGTCGGAGTGCATTTACGATGCGCGTCCTGGGGTACGATCCGTTGCTGGCTCCGGGGCTGGCCGTGCCGGCGGATCGAGTCGCAGACCTGGACGTACTGCTGCGCGACTCGGATGTCGTGACGCTGCATGTGCCCCTGACCGCGCAGACCCGGAGGTTGCTTGGGGCCCGGCAACTCGCGCTAATGAAATCCACGGCGGTGGTGATCAACACCTCCCGGGGTGAGGTCATCGATGAGGAAGCGCTGGCCGAGGCCCTGCGGGCGGGGCGGATTGCCGGCGCGGCGG
Source organism: Candidatus Segetimicrobium genomatis (assembly GCA_005882295.1). Taxonomy (GTDB): domain Bacteria; phylum Sysuimicrobiota; class Sysuimicrobiia; order Sysuimicrobiales; family Kaftiobacteriaceae; genus Telluricultor. The sequence continues at coordinate 6,851 of VBAI01000139.1, forward strand.
TGGATGTGTACGCGACGGAGCCACCGCCGGCAGATCACCCGTTGCTGTCGGCTCCGCACACCATGCTGACTCCACACACGGCCGCGCACACTGAAGAGGCGTTGCGGCGCATGGCGGTATCGATTGCGGACGACGTGCTGGCCGTGCTGCGCGGAGACCGGCCCATACACGTTGCCAATCCCGAAGTGTACGAACGCTAAGGAGGTACCGTGTTAACCAACAAGACCAAGCAGCGCCTGCGCGAAGGCCACCTGGCCATCGGCCAGTGGATCAGCTTCCCCTCGCCCGCGATCGCCGAGTTGGTGGCCAGTTTTGGCATGGATTGGCTGGTGATCGACGCCGAGCACGGCCCGGCAGGATGGGAGACCGTGGAAGAGATTGTGCGGGCGATGAAGGGGACGGAGGTGACGCCGGTCGTGCGTGTCCCCGCGAACGACGCGGCGTTCATCAAGAAGGCGCTGGACCGCGGAGGGCATGGGGTCGTGGTCCCTCTGGTGAATACGGCGGCGCATGCCGCCGCCGCCGTCGCCGCGGCGAAGTTTCCTCCCGACGGCATCCGCGGAGTGGCAGGCACCCGCGCCAGCCGGTATGGCCTCGACCTCCCCGACTACGTCGCGCACTGGAACGAGGAGGTGCTGGTGATCTGTCAGTTGGAGACTGCCGAAGCGGTGCGGAATGCGGAGGCGATCGCGGCGGTGCCAGGCGTGGACGTGCTGTTCATCGGCCCAAATGACTTATCTGCGTCCCTGGGGATCTTCCGTCAGTTTGACAATCCTGAGTACCGACGCGCAGTCGACCACATCCTCAGTGCGGCCCGGATGCACCAGAAAGTGGCGGGCATCATGGCGTCCAGCGCGGACGACGCGCTGGTGCAGATTGAGCGGGGATTCCGGTTCGTCTCCGTCGGGTCGGACACGCGCATGCTGGCCGCCGCCACCGCCGCGGCCTACGAGAAGGTCCGGAACGGGTTACTGGAGCGGAAGCGGGCGTGAGCCCGAGTGACGGCATTAGCCGCTGGGGAGGTGATGAAGCGGGTAGTAAGCATCTAGGGGACGAAAGGCATGCCCAAGCTGTGGAGTGAAATACGTCGCGCCCGGGCGATGGAGATCATCGCCGATGCGGCCATGCTCATCTGGGTGGGCTCGTGGACCACCCTCTCCTGGCGCCTCTACAATTTCCTTGCAGGATTTGCGAGGGCCGGGCGGTCAATCCGAGAAGGCGGCGCAAGCCTGAACACGGCCGGTGATCAGATCGGCGAAGCGCTTGGCCGCGCCCCCG
>VBAI01000140.1 GCA_005882295.1 Candidatus Segetimicrobium genomatis
CCCCCACCGCGCTAGAGCTCATGGTCACCGTCTTTTGGCCGGTCGCCCCAATGCTATCCTGGATCGCGTCGAACATTGCACCGTGGGCTGCCCCGCTCGCCGAGCCGCTTGACACGCTGCCGTTCTTATCCCACTCATCGGTCATACCGGCAGGCATGCTCGCTACCGATGTTCCAAAGGCGGGATCAGTCCCGTCCGCAGCCCCGAAAGAGGCGACCAGCATGGTGTTCGCCACGGCCGTCGTGATGCTGGGGGTCGAAAGGGACGTGACACTGCTCGTATATCCTGTGCCATTTTGCACATCGATCGGAGTGCTCGTATTGACGTTATAGTAGGCGGTGATGACGCCCGCCGCTTTTTGGGTGGTCGTCCAGCCGCTATAGGTTGACGGTTCCGATGCCCCAGCCACCTTCCAATAGACGGCCAGGGAGACAGTGGAGGAGACCGGACAGGTACTCCCGCCGCTACTGCTGCCGCTATTGCCGCACCAGACGAGGGTCCATCCCGACGGCGTCGATGGGTTTGCACTCCGAACCGAGATCGCGGCCACCAGCAGATCGCCGCTGACGACGCCGGCCGGCCGGCCGATGGTGAGCGTATTCTGTCCTCCCGAACCGCACTGATTTGCTCCGCCCCCACTGCCGGCTCCGTTGTACCCTCCGGCGCATCTGCCGCGGACGACAATGGGCAGGTTCGTCGTAATGCTCCCGCCCCCGCCTCCGCCCGTCGTGTACGTTGTCGACTCGGTGGCGGCGGTGAACTCGACAAAGAACACGGGATTGGTAATACCTGATCCGAGCGTGCCGGATTTGCTGTTGACGTAGTAGTCCCAGCACTGCTGTGTCGACGTGAAGATCCACGGACTGCCGCTGTTGCACCGGCTGGTATCCCCGCCCTTGAAGTATAGCGGCTTGCCGTCTACGGGATCGTTGGTGTGCTGCGCGCGGTACTTGAGGCTGGTGGTAGCCGCGCTGTCCACGTCAATTTCGGGCATCGCCCGCACGCCGGCGCTGGCGTTGCACGTCCAGGCCCAGGTTGGGCAGCCCACGCCGGTGATGACCCCGTTAGCGGTGAGCCCGCCGACGACGCTGGCCCCAGCGGTGTTGATTGTCACAGCGGTCGGCGCGCTCAACTTGTTATTGGCGTGCACGGCGCTGGCGGCGCTGGAGGGGTAGTCGTTGCTCACGGTCAGGCCCGCACTGGGGCTGCCGACCGTGGCGGTGGTATTCGCCAGGACGGTAGAGACAGCGCTCTGCGACAGCGTCTTGACCGCGGCCTTCAACACCCGGCGGCCCCCGCCCTGAGTGCCCGTGGAGGTGATGGACCGGATCAACCCGGAGGAGGTGACGGTGACCACGTACTGGCCGGTGCCGATGGCGGCGGTAGTCCCGGTCCAGCCGGCATTCTGGCTGAGCTCATAGATGGCGCGGGAAAGCCCCGCCTCGGCGGCATACTGGGCCGAAGCAGTGTCGCCCGCATTGTAGGCGACAGAGATCTCGGTGAACGTGGAGTTCACCATGGCCACACCGACCATGGTGAGCAGAACCACCAGGACCAGCACCGCGGCTAGAGCCGAGCCGCGTTCATCACTTAGTCGCGCTGTCGCGGCGTCGCGTAGTCGCGATAATCCGTTCCGCGCTTCCGCGATTCCGCGATTCCGCACTTCCGTTAGTTTATCCATGTCAGTTCCTCGGCGTGGCCGTTGAGGTCACATTGACCTGTTGTGTCTGCTGATTGGCGTTAACCTGAGACGTCATCAGGTTCACCGAAATGGCATTCACCCGTACCATCGTGCCTGATGGACGGCTGGCGTTGGTCCAATCCCAATGGATAGCAACTGTCGTGCCACCCGCGCAGGCGCCGCTGAAGCCGCTAATTGTGGCCCGGTCGGGCAGGGTTACCAGGCCGGCGTTGTACGTCTCGCGATCGACCTGCAGGCGATTGTTTGCGGCGAAGCCTGTGGCGCTCACCACACAGAGCGATGAGGCACCTACCGCTGCGCTGCTCGCCAGCGTGCTCTGCACGACCGAGAAGAGCTGCAGGCCCGAGGGATTCGCAGCATCAGCCAGGACGATGCCATTGGTGGAACAGTCGTTGGTGCACCGGTTTACTTGCGTCCCTACCAGTTTGAAGACGACCGATAGTGGCTGGACGACCTCGCCGGAGGAATGGTTTGATGCGAGCGCGGGAGTGATGGTGAGCGTGGTCCCTGAGGCGGCGCTCACGGTAAACGGCCCCTCGCTCCCCACGGCGACGGAGTCATTGGCCTGGAAGTAGGTGCTGGCCGACGTCACTGACAGCGTGGTCGAGGCCGACAAGGCGTTGGCGGAAAGGGCGGATTGCGCGCGGCGGATCAGTTCGCCCTGCTTGTGCGCTGAGGACAGCGCGGACACCGTCACCGGGCTACCGGTTCCGCAAGAACCGGAGAAACTGCTTGCCGTCACCTGCTCATAGGAAGTCACGTTGACCAGCACGATTGGTTTGCCTGATGCCAGCGATGAAGTGTCGTCCACGCAGATTGTCGTCGCCGCTGCGGCCGCATCCGCGCTCAGCACGGTTGCCTTGACAAGGCCGAGGCTATTTCCGCTGCTGCATGGCGGAGAGGCACAGCTGCCGACCACGAAGTCACGGGCCTGGCGGATTTCCGCCACGATCCGGCCCGCGGCCAGCCGCGGCTGCTGTTGAACCTCCATCTGGCCTTCCATGCCGGCCCACTGCCGCGTCAACGTTGTGATCAGCGCATAGAACGCGATGATCACCAGCGACAAGACGACCATCGCGATAACCATTTCGATCAATGTGAAGCCAGCTTCGTTTCGCCGATTGGCGTTCATTGTGACACCCTCAGCGTGTACGCTGTGAAGCTCTTTTGTGCGTATGGCTCCGACCAGGTGACCGTCACCTGGATTTGCGTTAAGTTCGCAGTCGACGGCGCGGGCGAGCAGAAAGGAGATTGATCACACCTGGTGACCGTAGTCACGCGTGTATAACGCCCGCTTGCCGAGCTGTTGCCGAGCTCGTCGAGCGTTTCGGTGCCCGCCAGCGTTGACAGGTACGAGTACGCCGTGGCCTGCGCGGCTTCGATCTTCTGCTGCGCCAGCAGCGCCCCGGCGGTGACGTTCCGCCCGAGCAGCCCGCGGCCGGAGGCGGTCATATAAAATCCGGTGACCACCATCGCGCCGATCGCAAAGATCGCGGCTGCGATCACAACCTCGGCAAGGGCAAACCCGTGTGCCTGTTTCAGGGACATGTCGTGACCTCCTGATCCGTGGTGCGCCCCGTCCCGGCCAGCACGTCCACTTTCATTTTCGTGCTGACGCCGGCTGAGACACAGAAGGTCCCACTCTGCACGGGCGCCCCTGTCGCCGCGAACTCCGCCGTATCGCCTGTGAACGTACTCGTCACGGTGAGGCTGGAGGGGAGGAGAAACGACTTTGAGACGCTGCTATCGCTGCTCTTCATGATCGTATAACTGGACGTCGAACTCGAGGCGTACACTAGTTTAAACTTTTGGCCCTGCGTCATCGCAAACTGCTGCGTCAGCCGGAGATCTCCCGCCAGTTGCCGCGCGCCTTGAAGCATGTCGCGGCGGGACGAGTATTTTTGCATCGAGGAGAGGCTGATGACAGTAAGTATCCCCATGATGGCCACAGCCAGGATGATCTCGATGAATGAAAACCCTTCGTCTGTCCTCATCTGCTTCACGCGACACCCTCCGCGCGCAGCCCTAGTCCTCCGGCCGCGCCCATCACGCTCCAGAACACCGGTGCGACGCTGACCACGCTGAACTGCCATTGCACGTCCACCCAGTATCCCGCCATCGCTGCCAGACAGGCGGCGGCGAGCGCCCACTGTGAACCGGAGGCACCCAAACCCGCTTTCCCGGCGCGTGCTGCTGATATCAACACCCACCAGAATGCCGAAACCCCGAGCACTCCTATCGACATCGCCATGTCAAGCGTCTCGTTGTGAGCCTTGTCGATTCTCGGAGGCCCGAACAGCATTTCCCCGAACAATCGCGTCCGTTCAGCATCCCACGCCTGCGGAAACACGAGCGCGAATGTCTCCGGTCCGTATCCAAAGACCGGACGTTTTGCGAGCAGCGGAAGCGTGAGGCGCCAGAAATACAACCGCCATTGGAAGCCGCGTTGCGGATCCCCAGGTTCGATCGTGGTGAGCGCGCGCTGGGCGGCGGACCATTCGGCTCGTGAGATGGCGACCGGACTGCGGGGAGCAAAGAACAGCCCCGCCAGTACAACGACCAGCACCCCCGCACCCACCAACCGGCGGTTCATAGTAGAGGTATCTGTGCCGGCGCTGGGCCGGAGAAGTCTTTGAATGCCGGCCCCCAAGCGCAGGGCGCCAAACACCCCCACCGCCACGACCAGCCCCAGCCAGGCGGCCCGGCTGTATGTGCACAATGCAGCCAGCACCGCCACGGTCAACGCGACCAACGAGAGCACCGCCACGACAGTGCGGCGGGCGGTCAGCAGGGCGGCCGCAGCAAGCGGCGCAATCAGCACCATATAGGCGCCGAGAAAATTTGGATTCCCACTGGTGGAAAACGGCCGCCACCAGTCGACTCGTACCGAGTCACGCACGATGAGCTCGAAGCCGAAGTACTGCGCGATACCGTATAGCCCGGTCAGTGTTCCCCCGGCCAGCACGGCTGTCAGCCAGATGGTGAGCCCGCCGCGCGCCACGACCACCAGCGTGCCGGCGGACAGGACCGCGTAGGCGATGAGCGACAGCAGGCCCTCGTGTCGGCGCGGTGCTCCTACCACACTCCACAGGGGATTCACAGAAACGGCAGTGGCCAGCGCCGCTGCCATGACAAATGCGATCAGTGGAGCGAGCAGGCCCGTCCTTCTCAAAACGGACACCCCACGCGAGGCCACCAGACCGGCCAGGATGACCGGAGCGAGGATAGTCAGTGCGCGGGCTTTCCCCCCGTAGTAGGTATCGTCCAGGTTGGTTAGATCGATGAGCAAGGGAACGACTGCGACGGCGAGCGCCGTCGTCCAGGTCAGCAGCTTCGACCCGCTCTGCTGGAGGTCCCGGCTATGAAGATCGAGAGTGACGGTCCCGACATCCACGAATGCATCCCCCTAGACCTATATGGGTAGGGGCGGCCCAGAGGCCGCCCCTACCTCGTATCCTCGGCCTCACGCGTTACGGCGTGACCGTGATCGTTGTGTTGTCGGCCGGACTCTCGTGCACGGTGCCGCTCGACGTATTAATCAGCAGCACGTAAGGGTTGGTCACTAAGGCCGTGTTCGGGATCTTAATAGCGACATACGCGTTGCCGCCCGCCTGGTTGGCGGCGCATGGCGAGGTACCAGGTGCAGCAGCAACCGTCACAGTGGCGGCTGCCCCGCAGCCCATGGTCACGCTCTGCCAGTTCCAGGCACCGCTGTTCTGCGGCAAAGTCCAATTCACTCCCGAGGCGAGCGTGCACTGGCTCTCGTCGAACGATTTCTCAATCAGACACGCCCAAGTGAGCGACTTCCACTCGGAGGTGAGTGCTCGCGCCTCTGCAATGTAGGCGCGCGTGCGTGCCCCTGAATACAACGGCAGCGCAATCGCCAGCAGGAGGCCAATGATGGCCACCACGATCGCGATCTCAATCAGGGTAAAGCCCTTGGGGCTCTTCAAGAACCCTCTCAACCGTGCCATAAACATCGTCCGTTCCTCCTTTTGGAATGTAGAGCGAGTAAGATCGTTTCCCGTTTCAATCGTTCCCGCTGCGGCGGCGGGCCAGACCCTGGTTCCGCCTCCGTCCTGTCACGTTCTCGGCATGTTCCCGCCCCCTGGTGCAGTAGCAATTCGTGTGCCAGCCGCTGCGGGCGGCCCACAACGCAAGGCCTCACCCTCTTTGGCTCTGTACCCCCCTAGAGGGAGCAACACCCGTGCCTCCTGGGCAGGCGGAGCATGGGACCTTCGGGAGGGCCTGGGACGAAAGGACTATGCTTAGCGGGGGAGTTTAGCGATCAGGGTCCAGATCGGCATCAGCACTGCCAGCGCTACTAGGGCGACCAGGCCACCAACGCCGACGATGAGGATAGGTTCCACGATCGAGGCAAAACGCTTCACCGTATTGTCCACTTCGCGCTCGTAGAACTCGGCCACTCTGTCGAAGATCGCATCCACGGTTCCGCTTTCTTCCCCTACCCGCACCATCTGCGCGACCATTGGGGGGATGAGACGGTTTCGCTGGAGCGACTGCGACATGGATTCCCCTTGCTGCATCCGCTCGCGCGCCGCAAGGACAGCATCGCCCACAACACGATTCCCCAGGGCCCCAGACACGACGCCCAGCCCCTCGAGCATCGGGCCGCCGCTGCGGATGAGCACGGCCATGGCACGGCCGAAACGGGACAACGCCAGCTTCGAGACCAGCGGCCCCACGATCGGTATCTTCAGCACCACGGTATCCATGATCCGCTGGCCGGTCTCGCTGCTCCGGGTGACAACCGCGGCCATCCCCAGACCAACGGCCAGCAGGATGCCGGCCCACCAGAAATGCCTGACGATGTTGCTGGTGCGAATCACGAGGATGGTGATGAGCGGAAGCTGGACTTTGAAGGAGGCGAAAATGGTGATGAAGACAGGCACGACGAAGGCGATGGCGCCTACCGCCACCAGGGTGGTGAAGGCGCCGACGACGACCGGATAGGTGGCGGCGGTTTTCACGCGCTGTGTGAGATCTAACTCCCGCTCCAGGTAGTCAGCGAGGTAGTTCATCGAGGTGTCTAGGACACCGCTGACTTCCCCGGCCCGGATGGTGTTCACATAGAAAGGGAAGAACGCCTCAGGATACCTGGCAATCTCGTCGGAGAGACTGCCTCCCCGTTCGATCCCCTGACGGACGCGCGCGATGACCTGCCGCAGGCGGCGGTTGGTTACCTGTTCGCCCAGGATCCGCAGCGCCGAGATGATGGGAAGGCCGGCGGCCACCATCGTCGACAGCTGGCGCGTGGTAACGACCAGGTCCTTCCGATTCACCCGGAAATATCCGCCGAGCCGACGCGGTCGTTCTTTATCCTTTTCGTCGCGCGTGGTGAGGGAGGTGACCAGGAAACCCCGAGACTGAAACGACGCGACCGCGGCCCGCTCGCTGTCAGCCTCGAGAACTCCGGTTTCCATCCGCCCGAGCCCATCGAAGGCCCGGTACGCGTATTTGGGCATCGTCACACCCCACACAGTCTACCCAGTCTGCCCAGTCTTCTCAGTCTGCCCAGTCTACAAACTTGGCCGCTGAAGTGCGCAGGACACTGTGAAGACTGTGGAGACTGAGTAGACTGTGGAGACTCCTTTATAGTCTATGCCCCTCAGCGCGCGTATAAGGCCCGCAGGGAGAACTCGGCGGCAATTCCCCCCTCCGTCCCGGTGAGCGCCAATCGGTCAACCACCACCAGGCGCGGTGAGTCGTCCAGCCCCTGGACCAGCGCCTGGATCTGGGGATATCTACCCCTGACCCGCACCTGGAGGGGGAGGGATGCCACCGGGCCCGATGTCCCGCTCGGCGCTCCGGCCGCCGGAGGGGACTCGAGAAAGGAGATCTGTTCCACCGTGACTCCGCTAGTGGCGATGGCGAGATCGAGGCGCGCCAGCAGGCCCGGCAAGTCAGGATCCCGGGGGATGCGCGTCAGCAGTGACTCTGCGTCCAGTTTTGCCGCCGCGTACTGCCGGACGACTTGGTCGCGCTGCTGAATCAGCACCAGCGCCCGGGCGAGTTCGACCTGCTTTCGCCGCGCCTCGGTCCTGGCCGCGGTCCACCCGCGCACCTGGGGGAAGAACACCACCAGCGTCAAGACGATGGCGATGGTGAGGCCCAGACCTATTTGCAGCAGCAGTCGCGCCCGCGCCCGCCGGGGGCTCACGGGCTCGTCCCTTTCAGGCGCGCGGTGATCTGGAATTGGGTAATGGAGCGCTCGCTCACTTGGACCTGCTGGAGATTCTGTACCTTCACCTGCTCGAGCCGCGGGGATTGCTGCAGGCCGCTCACGAACTGGCCAACAGAACCCAAGTGCAGGGCATTGCCCGCCATCGTGAGGGTGCCGGCTTCAATGGTCAGCGTCGCCAGCCAGGTGTCCTGGGGGATGACCTGGCTGATCTCGATCATCAACGGAGAGAGTTGCAGCTGACCGCGGCCTGCCGCCCCGACCAGCGCCTGCCGGCGTTGCGCCAGATCATTAATCTCCGCCTGCAACTGGCTCACCTGGGTCACGGTCGGCCGAAGGGGTGTCAGCCGGCTCTCGTAGTCGCGCGTGATCTCCAGGGCGCGGCGTGCGTCATTCACGATCAAGACGTACAGGACGGCGGCGCCGACAATGGCCAGGAGTGGAATCAAAAGGAGGGCCCGCCGCCGGCTCGCCACCTCCTGCTGGCGAAGCACCGCTGCCGGGACGAGGCTGAGCCTGGTGCGCATTCCTATGCAATCATCCGCAACGCTAGTCCTGTGGCGACCGCCAGTTGTGGAGCGAGTGCCTGGGCAGCCAGTAGTTGCTCGCCTGGCTGCATGCCGTCTAGGGGATTGCCGATGGTCACGGGCAGCCCAAGCTCACTGGTCAGGTGCCGATCCAGATGCCGGAGCAGCGCGCCACCGCCGCAAAGGATCATGTCGCTGATCGTGCCGCCGGAGAACTGTGCGCGGAAGTAGTCCAGCGAGCGCCGCACCTGCAAGACGACCTCGCTGAGCGCCTCGACCATCTCTGCTGCGTACGCCCCTTCAGCTCGATCAGGCGGCCACTCTTCCCACCCCAGGCCGTAGCGTCGCTTGGCCTCCTCCGCGGCCTCCTCGTCGACTTTCAGCAGCTTGCCGATGGCCTGCGTTACCGCGTCGTTGCCAACCAGAATGGTCCGGGTAAATTGTGGGACGCCGTCCTGAACTACCGCGACGTCCGTCATCGAGGCGCCAAGATTCACCAGCACGTGGGTGCCGCTCCCCACACTCCGTGCCAGGCCACGCGTCATCGCCAGCGCGGCGACCTCGATCGCCTCCACCATCAGCCGGGCGGACTCCAGCGTCTGAATATACGTGAGGACCAGCGCTTCGGGCGCCGCCGCCAGGAGGACCTCCAGTTGACGCCTCTCGTCCATGGTCACCTGGCCCACGGTTTGCACGTCGATCACCGCCTCATCGACGGGAAACGGCAGGTGTCGCTCTGCCTCCCAGCGGATCGCCCGCTTCACCTCATCCTCGGGAATTGGAGGAAAGCGCAAGACTCGGGCCAGCACATTTTGGCCGGTCACAGCGACGGTGCCGCGGCGGGCGCCGATCCGGGCGGTGCGCAGGAGCCCGCGCAGGGCCTGGGCCACCGCCTGAGGGTCGGAGATAACCCCGCCGTCCACTGACCCGCGTGGCGTCGGCGCAACCCCCCAGCGCTGAAGTTCGACTCCCTTGCCGGTCCCGCGGACTTGAGCGACTTTGATGGCGTGCTTGCCGATGTCGATCCCGACGGTCGACCCGCCGGCGGGCAGGAGGCTTCGAAGCGCCGTCATCGCAGACCTCTTCCGCCCCGGCAAATGGTGTCCAGGATCGCAGCGCGCCGAAGACCCCGGCCCGTGCTGAGAGCTGCCGGGTGAGGCGCGTCTCCTGTAAACATTGGTAGGGTCTATTCGCGCCGTCCGTGGAAAATTCCCCCGGAGGACTATGAAGACAGGGAAGACTGGGCGGACTCTTGAAGTGTGAGCACGATGGCCCGGGACCGCCGGGATGAACTGCTGGAGCTTGCCCACGCCGCCCTCTCCCTCCGCTGGCTGGCTCTCGCCGCCCTCATCGCGCTCGGCACGCTGACCTCGGCGTCGGTCCGTACGCCGCCGGCGTTCTACGTCGTGATTCTTCTCTACACGCTGGGTCTGTCGCTGTATGCCTGGCGGTACGCCGATCGCGCACTGAATGCGGCGCGGGCCGGCGTCGTCTTTGACACGGCGGCAATCGGTGTCGGGATGCAGGTGACGACGGACCCCCAGGTGTTCTTCTACTTTGGATTCGTCACCGCCGCTGTCGCGGGCTTGCTGATGGCCCGGGTAGGCACCGCGGCGATCGCGGCCATCATCGGTCTCCTGGAGTTTCCCCGGCTGCCGGGGTCGCTGTTTGGTCCGAACCTGTACATCGCCTGGGGCGTGGCCGCGCTGGCGCTCCAGGCCACCGGGCAGGCCGCGGCCGTAGCCGCGAGTCATTTGCGCCGGCGCGGTGAGTTCCTCGACCTGCTGGCATCCTTGGGACGCGCCGGCGGTGGTACGTCGCCGCCAGCAGAAGCCGCGGCGCACGCGCTGACGGAGATCATAGGCTTCCTGGCCGCCGACAGCGGATCGCTGATGCTGCTCGATCCGCAAGACGAGCGATTGGAGATGTTTGCCGCTCATCGCCTCGATGACGCCTACCTGCGGGTTCGACTGCAGTTGGGTGAGAGCATTGCCGGGTGGGTGGTCCGGGCCGGGCAGCCGGTCCTCTTGACCCCGGGTGCCTCCGCCCCGTTTCCCCTGCAGCGGAACGATGTCGGGTCCTCGATGTGTCTGCCGGTCTCATCCGGCGGCCGATCGCTGGGTGTCTTGAATATCAACCGCGCGCCTAACCGGCCGTGGTTCTCGCCGGACGATCTGGCCACCGCGGAGCTGGCGGGCCATTCCGTGATCGATATTCTGCTCCGCGCGCAGCATGAGCGCGCCATTGCGGCGACACTTATGAACGTAACCTCGGGCTTCATCGGCGTCAGCCGGGCGTTGCTGCGAGACCCGGCGGTGCTGTGGCCGGTCTTGCTGGATCAGACGCGCTCGATCACCGGTGCCCAGTTCGCCGTCCTGGCGCTGGAGCGACAGGATACGGGGACCCTCGATGTCGTCGCCTCGCGCGGCATCGGCGGTCAGGCGGCGCTGTCGTTTCTGCCGGGGCTGCTGGCCGCCAGTACCGACGGCCGCCTGCACGTCGCGGGTGATCACCCGCCCGCCGGCGTGGAGAGCGGTGCCGGCAACCCCGGACCGGTTGTGGCCTGCGTGCCGCTTCGGCTCGAAACTCGAAAGATCGGTGCCATCGGTCTGGGGTTGCCCGGCGGAGCCCTCGTCTCCCCGCGGCAATTGGACGCCGTGGCGACCCTGGTGGCCGGGGCCGTGCATACGGCCCGGACCGCGAACCGCCTGGCCGACATCGGCGTGCTCGAGGAGCGGCGCCGCATCGCACGGGAGATGCACGACGGGCTAGCGCAGACCCTCGCCGATGCGATGCTGCAGACCGACCTCTCGGCGATGACCGCGCAGGGGAACCCGGCAGAGGTGGGAGGCGACCTCAAGGAACTGCGCACACTCCTGGAACGCGGCATGCGCGAACTGCGTGAATTCATGAGTGAGCTTCGCCGCGAGCCGGCAGACCGCGGGAAGTTTTCAGTTGCCTTGGAGGAGCTCGGCCGCGAGTTCCAGCGACGCGACGAGATCCCCACCGCGGTGGTGGTGACGGGCGACCCGGCGCGCCTCCCCTCCGCCGCGAAATACGCGATTCTGGCGATCGTGCGGCAGGCGCTCACCAACGTCCGCACTCACGCCAGGGCGACCTCCGTCACGATCCGGGCCGAGGTCGTGGGCGAGACGTGCACGACCAGCGTTACCGACAATGGCGTGGGATTTGACCTGGCGGCGTTTCGCGCGCAGCCGCCGGGACCACAGCACCTGGGCCTGAT
>VBAI01000141.1 GCA_005882295.1 Candidatus Segetimicrobium genomatis
GGCAGCCTACGGGACCATTGCCCGCGCAGTGATCGAAGTGGACACGCCAGGGGTATGCACTGCGAACCTGAAGACGCTGCCGTATCGCCGGGTGCGGCGACCGGTGGCTCCTCTGGACGAAGGTATAACCTGGTGACCAGGGTGTTGGCCATCCGCGACCTCCCGCAAAATCGGAGTATGGCATCAGGTAAAGACCTGAGTACGATCTAGGGGATATTCCGCATGTGTTTGGAGGGAATACCTGGGGTAAATACCCTAGGGGAATTAGGGTAAACCCCCCACAACGAAGCATGGGGAGCGGACAAATGAAAAAGGCTGTTTCGCTGATGATTTGTGGGATCTTGCTGACCATCTCATTCTCCCTGGTGCACGCGTCGCCGGCATTCGCCGACCTTAAGGCCGCTGTCAACGCCATCTGCGATGCGTACACCAACGGGATCGTTGCGACGTTCGGACCCGCCGTTTCCGGTTTCGGTGGTACCGGTTCCGGTGTCGGGATGGACTGTGGGGACTTTATGGTCTTCATGGATCAGAACAAGTGGCATGTCATACACGACATGCGAACCGGTGGAGCGTGGTTTGATATTTTCGGGACTGGCGGCCCTTGCCCGTCCGGCCATGCTTGCTTCGAGCTAATCTTCCTGAAAGATTGAGCATCTGCGCCCGACGATTTGAACAATCCGAGATGTGGAGGTTGCTGATGCACGACGGAGCATTGCGCCGTTGGACTCTTGTGGCACTCGGTGTGCTGTTTGTGGGGCTGCTAGCATGGCCCGCACGCATTGAGGCTCAAATCCCCGGCGGCATTCCCGTGACTGTCGGCGGAACCACGACGGTGCTGGGCGGCACGGGAACGCTGGCGGCAGGCTCGCGTGACTCCCTGTACAGTGAAGCTGACTCGATCAGCACCTCACTCGTCTCGGCAGACGTTCCAAGCGCACGGGTAATCGGCTACGTGGACGAGATTGCCTCTGAATCCTATCTCGCTTCACTCAACCTCACCCTCGGCGGAATCACCATCGCCGCTGGTTCCGCAGAAGCAGCAGCCCGGGCGGCCCTGGACGGCAGCTCACGCACAGCTAGCTCGTACATTTCGAATCTCTCGATCAGTGGACTGCAAGTCACCGTCGACGGAACGGTGAATCAAACGGTCTCCATTCCCGGCGGCCAGGTGGTGATCAACGAACAGCAGATTCTCTCGGACGGCACCCTGGTGGTGAACGCGCTGCATGCGACCGTCTCTGGCGTTGCGGATGTCGTCGTCGCGTCTGCGGCAGCAGGCGCCAGCGGCGGGAATGCCTATGCGGTGCAGATTAAGACACCTTGAGAACGAGCCCTGCCAAGTGTGAATAAGTGAACAAATGAGGGTTAAGTAAGCGAATACTTTTGGTAAATAAGTAGCCGTACAGGCTCTTGTTCGCCCATAGGCCGGATCGCAGACCGCGCCGGTTACACTGCGTACGGCAAAAGGGGGACTGGGCGATGCTCACGGGAATTCCGCGCAATCCCGCCACCGGGAGATTTCCGCACTTCCTTCCTCCTTCACCCTCAGTCGATAATCTATTGAGCAAATCGCTGGCAGACTACGATCACCGTCGAACAATAAGGCGGGGCACCAGCTCATGAGCCGGATAAGCCTATTCGAGTCGGACCAGATGTTTCACATGAGGGGGTGAAGAAAATGCGGCTAACGACCGCCGCACTCTTGACCGCGATGTCGGGAGTTCTTGTTATCTCCCAGGGACCGGTCCTGGCGCAGGCTACTGACAGCATCACGGTGCACTGCGTACTCGTTTCGCCAATAGATCCGAGATTTTCATCCTGCCAGGACCAACACGGGACCATCCAAAGCGCCGTGAATCACGCCGACCCCGGCGAGACAGTACTGGTTGGCGCCGGCGTGTTTCCTGAGCAGGTGATCATCACCGAGCCCCTCACGTTAGAGGGCGCAGGCGCAACTACCGTTATCCAGCCCGCGGTTGTTACTAGTTACACGAGCAGTCTCTTCTCGGGTGCACCGATCGCCGCGATCCTTCTCGTGGACAGCACAACCGGAGTCTCTGTTACGGATCTGACCGTCGATGGCAGCGTCGCCGGGCTTACCTTCACTGGCTGTTCACCCGGCTATGTGGGTATCTTCTACCGTGCCGGTTCGGGTGTCATCGAGAACACTTACATTACCGGTGTTCATTTTAACCCGCTACTGCTGGGTTGCCAGACAGGCCTCGGTATCTTTGTGCAAAGCGGCAACGGTGGGCCAGGACTGAATTCTCAGGTGGCGATTATCAACAACACCGTTGACATGTACCAGAAGAATGGCATCACTGCGAACGAACCCGGCACGTTCGTAGCGGTGACAGGGAACATCGTCACGGGAATGGGCGTGACAACTGTTATCGCGCAGAACGGTGTTCAGATCGGTTTCGGCGCACGCGGATTGGTCTCGGGGAACGCGATCTCAGCGAACTACTACACGCCTCCCGACTACGTCGCGTGCGGCTTACTCTTCTTCGAAGCAGGCGGCGGTCTCGGCCGGACCAAGAGCAACAATTACCTGGCGAATGAGCAGGACACGTGCACGGCAGGAGTGGGTCCTTCGTCCAATTCACCGTTCAACTAGCTGGCCTCCGTCGGGGTTTACTCAACCTCGACGATTGCCTCGATCTCCACGGTGATCCCGCCCGGCAGGGAGCCCATCCCCACTGCCGAGCGGGCATGTTGCCCGCGCTCTCCGAAAACTTGCACGAACAGGTCGGAGCAACCGTTGATCACTTTTGGTTGGTCAGTGAACTCCGGGATGGCGTTCACCATGCCGAAGACCTTCACCACACGCCGGACGCGGTCAAGCGAGCCGACCGCATTTTTCATCGCCGCCAGCAGCATCAGCCCGACGGAGCGCGCGTGCTGATACGCCACCTCGGTCGAGACATCGCGGCCGACCTTGCCCGTGGGCTTCGAGCCGTCTGGGTTTTGCGGGCCCTTCCCGGCAAGAAAGAGCAGGTTCCCCGTCCGCACCGCGTCCACGTACGTTCCCACCGGCGGGGATAGGCGCGGCAGCGTCAACCCCAATTCGGCGAGCCTGGCTTCTGGCGAGGCAGCGGGCATCTCAGCGCCAGCGCGGCGAGCCTGAGAGGAATTCCTTGAGATCCTCTTTTGAGACCCAGGCGACGTCGCCGCGGTAGGTGTGTTTGAGCGCGCCGACCGCCACAGCATACTCAAGCGCGCGGTCCAGACCGCCGGTCAGATACCCATGAATGAACCCGGCGGCAAACGCATCGCCGGCCCCGACCCGATCCACCGATTCCACCTCATAGCCTTCTTTTGAGACCACCTGACCATTCTGCGCCGCTGCGCAGCGACCGGCGTCGGTCACCACGACGGTCCCAGCGCTGAACCGCAGCGCCAGCTGCTCTGCCAGCTGCTCAGCGCTCTCCCCGTGGGAGAGCAACAGCCGGGCATCGTCCGCGGTGGAGATCAGAATATCCACGCCCGCCAGCAGCGACCCCAGCGCGGTTTTTGCCTCATCCGCACTCCACAACTTCGCGCGGTAGTTTACGTCGAAACACACCAGCGCCCTGGCGCCTCTGGCCTCGGCGATCGCTTGGACCGTCGCCGCCCGGCAGCCCGCGCTCAGGGCCGGAGTGATCCCGGTGAGGTGCACGAGCCGAGCGGATCGCACGAACCCCCAGTCGACCTCCTTGGGGTCAAGCAGCGCCATGGCCGACTGGGCGCGATCATAGATGATGCGGTGCTGGCGGGGCGGAATCCCTTGTTCCAGAAAGTAAATGCCGATACGGCCATCGGGCGCCCAGAGCACGCGCGAGACGTCCACGCCGTGCCCGCGTAGCTCGTTGACAATCCGGCGTCCCAGCGGCGTGTCAACCAGCCGGGAAATCCAGCCCGCCGTTGTTCCCAACCGGCACAACGCAATCGCGACATTGGATTCCGCGCCGGCCACGTGCACGTCCAGCTGCGGGGCCTGCTCCAGTGGAACTCCGGGGAGAGCGGAGAGCCGCAGCATCGTCTCTCCGATGGTCACGACGTCAGGCATGCCGGCTCCGCCCTTCCGCGACCGCCCGCACGAATACCCGGGCCTGTGTCTGCAGCCAGGCGCGATCGCTGGCCCGCGCGCCGAGCAGGTTGCTCCCAATCCCGACCGCAGCGGCCCCGGCCGCGATGAACCCAGCCGCATTGGCATCGGTGATCCCGCCGGTGGGGACGAGCGGGATGTCTTTCAGGGGACTGAGGATGAGCCGGATGTAGTCCGGTCCGAGTGGACCGGCGGGGAAGACTTTCACCATCGCCGATCCCTGCGCGTGCGCCTGGACGATTTCGGTGGGCGTCATCGCGCCGGCAATCATCGGTAGGCCGCGCTCCGCGGCGGCCTCGAGCACCTCCCGCTGAAAGCCAGGGCTGACAAGAAACTGCGCCCCCGCGTCTGCGGCACGCCCGGCCATCGCACCGCTCCGGACGGTGCCCGCGCCCACGGCCAACCGTCCGTCCTGCCGGCGCAACGCCGTAATGGTGTCATAGGGATCGGGTGAATCGAGCGTGACCTCGATGACGGAGATCCCCTCGGCAGCCAGGACCGCCGCGCTGCGCAGGACCATGGCCGGCTCCACTCCCCGCGAGATCGGCAGGATGCCGCATCCGCGAATCACTTCAATGACGCTCGCCGTCAGCATCGCGGAGGTCTGCGCTCAACGCCCAGGGGTCGACGGCCGGGCCACCACCGGGCGGGTGGGGGCCGGACCTTCTTTATGCCGGATGCTCAGGGACGCGCCCAATCCTTCCGAAATCTTCCGGGCGGCCTGCTGGACAAGGCTCGCGTGCTCGGCCACGCGGTGCTGATCCATCGCGGCGGCCACTGAGGTGATGCTCACGGCGGCCACTGCTTTTCCGGTGTGGTCATAGATCGCCGCCGCGGCGCACTGGATGAGCTCTTCATGCTCGCCGGTATCCAGCGCATAGCCCTGCTGGCGGATCAACGCACAGTGGTCTCGCAACTCCTTGGGTGAGGTGATGGTCTTGGAGGTGAACCGGCGCAGCCCGCGCCGTTCGATGACGTCCGCCAGCGATGCATCCGGCAGGTGCGCCAGGAGCACCTTGCCGAGCCCCGTACAGTGGGCCGGTGCACGCCTGCCCACCTGCGAGTACATCCGCACCCGCCGCGTACTCTCGATTTTGTCGATGTAGACGACCTCACCCTCGTCCAGAATCCCCAGGTGAACCGTCTCACCGCAGGCGCGGTGGATCTCCTCGAGGTGCGGTCGCGCCACGCGGCGCACCTCCAGCGTATTCACGACCATGCTGCCCAGCTCGAACAGCGGCAGGCCCAGCCGGTACCGCTTGGTGCCGGGGTCCTGCACGACGAAGCCCGTGCGCTCCAGGGTCCCCAACAGCCGGTGCACGGTGCTCTTGTGCAGGCCCACGGCCCGCCCCAGTTCGGAGACGCTCAACTCAGGCGCCCCGGAGGAGAAGGTGCGCAGGATCGCGACCGCCCGTTCCACGGCGCGGATCCCCGATGCTTTGGCGGCCTGTCGCACGCGCATAGGCTAGGATTTTATCTTCGGCCGTCGCGTTTCAATTCCTATGATGCCCGTTCCACGCTGTGGGACATTCCCGGGAGGGGTCGGGTTTCCGGCCGCCCAAGACTACTGAGTCCGAAATCTTCGTCCTGCGTGGTGAACCCTCGTTCTTGCTGGCAACGTAGGCTTGGAGCGAGAGATGAACGCGCTGCAGATGTACATTGGCGGGCGCTGGGTCGCCAGCGTGTCTGGGGCGACCTACCAGGCGCGGAGCCCCGCCACCGGGGAGGCCATCGCGACTCTCCCCGAGGGAACGAGGGAGGATGCCCAGCGCGCCATTGCGGCCGCAGACGAGGGGAAAGCCCGGCTGGCGCGGATGTCGGTCTGGGACCGGGCGCGGGTGTGTGCCCGCGTCGCCGACGTGCTGGAGCGCCGCCGGGACGAACTGGCCCGAACCCTCACGCTCGATCAGGGAAAACCCCTGCACACCGAGGCGAAGGCGGAAGTCAGCGCGACGATCACGGGGTGGCGCAACGCGGCCGATCACATCAAGTGGCTGGAGACGTCGGTGATTCCCGTGGAGGATCCACACAAGCGGGTCCTCACGATCCGGCAACCTCGCGGCGTGTACGCGGTCATCACGCCGTGGAATTTCCCCCTGAACATTCCGACTGAGTACCTGGCCCCGGGCCTGGCCAGCGGCAATGCGATGGTCTGGGTGCCGGCCCCAACGACCTCCGTGGTCGCGGTGAAACTCATGGAGTGCCTGGAGGAGGCCGAAGTGCCGGCGGGGGCTATCAATCTGGTGACCGGTCCCGGGCCGGTCGTTGGTGACGAGATCGTGGCGCATGCCGGCACCGACGCCGTGGCATTTACCGGCAGCAGTGCGACGGGCGAACACATCGCCCGGCGTGCCGCGGGCAAGCCGCTCCTGCTGGAACTCGGCGGTAACGGTCCGACCGTGATCCTCGATGACGCCGACCTGGAACTGGCCTCCGGCGCGACGGCGTTCGGCGCGTTCTTTAACGCCGGACAGGTATGCTCGGCAGCCGAGCGTATTCTCGTGCACAAGAAGGTGTACGATGAGGTCACGAGCCGGCTGGTGGACCGCGCCAGCCAGATCCGGCTGGGCGACCCGTTTGATGAACGTACGCAGATGGGACCGCTGAACAATCAACCGGTGGCCGAGAAGACCGACCGGCACGTGGCGGATGCCGTGGCCCGCGGCGCAAAAGTGCTGGTCGGCGGAGGTCGGGCTCCAGGCCGGCCTACCGATCTGTACTACGAGCCCACGGTGCTGACTGGGGTGGCGCGGGACGCTCTGATCAACCGGGAGGAGACGTTCGGGCCGGTGGCCCCGCTCATCCCATTTCAATCCGATGAGGAGGCTCTGGCGTGGGCCAACGACAATACGCTGGGGCTGGTGTCGGCGGTGTTCACCAGCGATCTCAGCCGTGCGTTCTGGTTCGCCGAGCGCCTTCGCACCGGGATTGTGAACGTCAACGATTCGACCAACTATTGGGAGTTGCACATTCCGTTTGGCGGCGTCGCCGGGAAGCGCAGCGGGATCGGCCGGCTGGGCGGCAAACATACGCTCTATGAGATGACGGATCTGCGCACCATCTGTCTCGATGTGAGGCGTACGCAGACGCAATAGACGCAATGGACTCTATAGACTCAACAAGGAGGGAGAGCGATGGGTGACAAGGTGGACAACCGCCGGTCCGAGGCGGAATGGACCCGGCGGGAGTTTCTCAAGCTGGCCGGTGCTGGGGCTGCCTTTGCCGCGCTCGGCGGGGCGGGGGTAGTGTCCCTGCCGCGTGCCGTGCTGGCCGGGCCCAAAGTGATCAACCTGAACTTCACCGTGTGGAGTTATAGTATCGACACGATTCAGGACAACATCAACAAGTTCCAGACCGCCTATAACAACGCGATCACCGTCAAGTTGAACGACGTCCCGTGGCCACAGTACCACGAGACGATGGTGAACCGGCTCAGCAGCAAGACCGCGCTGCATGTCTTGTACAACGGCGGCGACTGGCTTCCCGAATTCGCGCGGGCCGGGTGGGTGGTGCCGCTGGAGGACTACTTGCCCCGGGCGCGCACATACTATGCGCCCAAGGTCGTCGGCTATGCGCTGCAGGACATGACCTATAACGGGAAGATGTACGGCCTCCCGTACTACGCCGACATCACCACGTTCCAGTACAACGCCAAGCTCCTCAAGGACAAAGGCGTCGCCCACCCCCCCACCACGTGGGAGGAACTGACCGATCAGGCAAAGTTCCTGCGCGGTAGGGGCATCGAGTCGCCGATGGCGTTCGAGTTTGCCGTCGGCCTGCCGACCACCTACGATAAC